>JADZFY010000304.1 GCA_020854215.1 Chitinophagaceae bacterium
AATTATGAAGTGAAGAATGTAAATGTTGCCTTTGTGGACCACGATCATAGTCCATTCTCCCAAAAATTGGAAAATAAAATTGCTTCGTCAGGTTATTTCAAAATGACAGGTAACCCCAAATCGTATCAGGATGGGTTGGAGATGATTGAATACGGTATAGCCGATTTAGTGTTGGAGATACCGGCTGGCTTTGAAAAAAATTTAGTACGTGAGGGAAGCCAGAAGCTCAATCTTTCTGTTGATGCTATAAATGGAACAAAAGCGTCGTTAGGCGGCGCGTATCTCATCGCAGTAATTCGGGATTTTAACAGTGGTCTTGATATCAATACTCAATTGTTCAACGGAACATCTGTTGGCCCCACTGCGAAGATTAATATCGAAAGCTCGAACTGGTATAATCAAAGAGCGGAATACAAGTATTATATGGTTCCGGGTATTTTAGTGCTTTTACTTACACTCATTGGAGGCTATCTTACTGCTTTAAATATTGTGCGGGAAAAGGAAATAGGAACGATTGAACAGATTAATGTAACGCCTATTCAAAAGTGGCAGTTTATTTTAGGTAAACTGATTCCGTTTTGGATTGTAGGAATAATTGTTTTTACGCTCGGTCTTATTGTGATGTATCTGATTTATGGTATAGCTCCGGAAGGAAACCTGTTGGTACTATACCTCTTTGCCGCCGTTTATTTAATTGCTATTTTGGGAATGGGTTTGCTTATTTCCACGTTTGCGGAAACACAATTGCAGGCCATGTTCATCGCCTATTTTTTTATGATGATTTTTATGCTGATGAGCGGATTCTTTACCAGCACAAGCAGTATGCCCCATTGGGCAAGAACAATTTCTGATCTTACGCCGGTAACCCATTTCATAAAAGTGGTGAGGCTGATTGTATTAAAAGGAAGCGGTATTGCCGACGTAAAAACGGAATTGGGTTATCTCGCGCTCTTTGCTGTGGTTCTAAATGGCTTAGCCATTTGGAATTATAGAAAAACGAGTTAAGAGGCACACGGGTGCTGGTTGCTTTTCATTCGAATGCATGGCGTCTGTGTGGAAAGAGAACGATAATTTGATCCTCGGGTACGTATGGGAATACGGCCTGTACTATTTGTGCATTGCTGAAAAAGGTGGTATCGCTGTGAGGTCAGTAACTAATTGAGCAGCCGGTATTCATTAGGCGTTACACCCACTTTTTGTTTAAATAGCCGGGTAAAATGTTGCGGATACTTAAAACCCAGTTCATAGGCTATTTCACTAATGGACTTGTTGGTGTCAAATACTTTCTCCTTAGCAAGATCCATCAATTTTGCCTGAATATATTCCTGTGCGGTTTTACCTGTTTCTTTTTTAATGACGTCACCAAAATAACCGGCAGACAAATGGAGTTCATCAGCACAGTGGGCTACCGAAGGCAAACCAACGGTTTGTGGTTTATCCGTTTTAAAATATTCATTCAATAATTTTTCAAAACGTCCCAAAATTCCCTGGTGAACTTCTTCACGGGTAATAAACTGCCGGTCGTAAAACCGGGTACAATAATTTAGAAACAATTCGATGTTAGATACAATAAGGGTTTTACTATGCTTATCAATAGCATGTTCCAATTCGTACTCAATTTTTGAAAAACATTCCAAAACGATATTTCTTTCGCGTTCGGAAAGGTGAAGTGCTTCGTTTGACTGATAACCAAAGAAAGTGTAATCATGAATATGCTTTCCTAAAGAAGTGCCATGCACCAAATCAGCATGAAAGGTGAGTGCATAACCTTTTGGCTGATAGGTTTCACCGTTGCTGTTTACACCCGCTATCTGTCCGGGCGCAAGGAAAACCAATGTCCCTTCCTGGTAATCATAAGTTTGTTTTCCATATACTAAATCTCCACATTTCACATCCTTTAAAAAAATGGTATAGAAACCAAAATACATTTTTGAACCCTGACGGGGATTGGCCTTTGATAAGTCAACCACGCTCACCAATGGGTGGAGTGTTTCATTATTATTAAACACATTGTAATCGTTGATGGTTTCAAATCGTCTGATGTTATCCATAACTATGTTGTTTTTGATACTCAAAATTAATACGTTCATCCGTACTTCTTTGGTTTGTGGTGTCAAATCAGCGATAATGGTAGATAAACCCACAATTCATATAACAGGAAGCCGAAAAGATTGGAAGACCTTTGCCTTACAATAATTGAGCTGAAATGCAAACAGTAAAACTAAATAACGGCATCGAAATGCCAATCCTTGGATTGGGTGTTTTCCAGGTAAAAGATTTGAGTGTATGCGAAAGAAATGTTTTGGATGCTATTGCAACGGGTTACCGTTTGATTGATACGGCCCAGTCTTACGGCAATGAAGAAGCCGTAGGAAATGCGATCAAAAAAAGCGGCATACCAAGAGAAGAACTATTTGTCACCACCAAACTCTGGATACAAAGGAGCGGTTTTGAAGGAACAAAAAAAGCTTTTGAACAATCGCTCGAAAAATTACAGCTGGATTATCTGGATTTATATCTCATCCATCAGCCGTTTGGCGATGTGTATGGTGAATGGCGGGCAATGGAAGAATTGTATAAAGCAGGAAAAGTGAGGGCTATCGGTGTAAGCAACTTTCAACCGGACAGATTGATTGATTTAATCATTCACAACGAAATTACGCCTGCCATCAATCAAATAGAAACACATCCGTTTCATCAGCAAATTGAAACACAAAAGTTCTTACAGGATAATAAGGTGCAAATAGAAAGCTGGGGGCCGTTTGCCGAAGGCAAGAACAATCTTTTTCACAATGAGTTGTTGGCTGCTATCGGGGAGAAATATAGCAAGACCATTGCGCAGGTGGTTATTCGCTGGCTTACTCAAAGAGGCGTCATCGCCATTCCGAAATCAGTCCGTAAAGAAAGAATGGAAGAAAATTTCAACAGCCTCGATTTCGAATTGAGTAATGAAGATATGGAAGCCATCAAAACTTTAGATACCAGTGAAAGCCTGTTCTTCAATCACAGCGACCCTGCAATGGTAAAATGGCTGGGCGAAAGAAAATTGAGCGATTGAATACAGTGAAAGTTTTAAGACGGATTTTAGAATCAAAAAATATTTTTCATGATACCCTTCAAATTATTTTTAGCGCTGACACTTTTTACAGTTGATTTACCGGACGAATTAAAAGCTCAACAACAAATACAAACTAAACAAACGTTGGATAGCAGGCAACAAAGCATCATCATCATTTCCGCATTTACAGCTAAGGGTGATTTAGTACAGTTACAACATGCATTGAACACCGGACTGGATGCAGGATTAACGGTGAATGAGATTAAAGAAATATTGATTCATCTTTATGCATATTGCGGCTTCCCACGGAGTATCCGCGGATTGCAGACGCTGATGAAGGTGTTGGAGGAGCGAAACGCAGAAGGTATCAATGATCAATCAGGACCTGAAGCAGCTCCGGTCTCAGATGAAAGAAGCAAATACGAACGCGGGGTAGAAACCTTGTATGAACTGACGGGCGGCGATTGGAGTAACCCAAAATCAGGATACAGTGCGTTTGCTCCTGCAATAGACACATTCCTCAAAGAGCATTTGTTTGCGGATATTTTCGAACGCGATGTCCTGACTTATCAGCAGCGGGAATTGGT
>JADZFY010000305.1 GCA_020854215.1 Chitinophagaceae bacterium
CACCTGCCAGATGAAAAGCACGATTATGGGCCTTCCAAACGTAAAGCTTTATACACATTTATGGCTCATCACCTTTTGCTGAATATGAAAGCCATAACCAATAAAGAAGGCGAAATAGATGAAACGCCCGCAAGGCTGATGACGCATAAGGAACTGGCGGTTTTTGACACCGATCATCCCATGCCGGCCAATGCCGTTATGGGCAATGACGCAGTGCTGACTTTGCTGGATCGTTGAATATTATCTCGAAGGGAGATTGGACGGACGAAACATTTTGGCAGCTTTGCGAGAGCTGGGAAATAGAAGCACTAAAGTTCAATTTAGTACTACTGCTGAATAGAAGCACAAATGTTGAATTTTACACTACCCTTTACCCCAGCTCTTGCAAAACTGCTCGTAAGCGGTTCGGGCTTTTTTGTCCGTTGTTATGTCGTTCATTTTTTTGCACGTTTGTAATGCAGTTGTGTTAGTCCCGTGTCAAATGTTTTCACGTTCAAAAGTTCAAGTTGTTGTTCGGGTCTGCCGTCTTTGAAAAGTCTTGTTCCGTCACCAAGTAATACAGGAATAACTGAAATAATAAATTCGTCAATAAGGTCATTATTTAATAGTTCATTTATTATCTCTGCTCCACCATCACAATAAATATTTTTTCCACTCTCGGATTTTAGTCGTTGAACTAATTCGGTCAAGTTTCCTGTATAAAAAGTTGTCCTGCCTACACTCGGTCTCTCAGTTCTTGTTATGACATACACGTCTCTCTGTCCGTTGTCATAGTGAGAAGCACCAACTTCTTTAAGCACATAATCATAAGTTCTTCTACCAATAATTAAGGTGTCAATTGTTGCCGTGAAGTCCGCATAACCATAATCTTCTCCTTCTTTTTCAACTACTTTCAGAAAACTAAGGTCGTCATTTGGTTTTGCAATGTAGCCGTCTAAACTTGTCGCTATGAAAAGTGATAATTTTCTCATTTGTTATGTCTATTACTTATCTGCTTTGTCTTGTTGGGTCGTCTTTTAGCCTGACCGCTAACTTTCAAATAAGTAAAACTTTCAGCGTTTCAAATAGTTCCGCGCTGCACTATGGCAGACAAGTCTCCACATATCCAGCATGGCTAAAACTTATTCTTCCACATCATACTTTCAATAGGCTTATCCGGTTGCCCGCTGTATTTTGCATTCTTCTTCTGGTTGTACTTAACTTCAATTTCACCATCTACCGGAAAATAAATCAATTGCCCCACCGGCATTCCTTTATAAATACGAACCGGCTGCTTTACCGAAATTTCCAGTGTCCAGTTACCACAAAAACCCACATCACCCTTACCTGCAGTAGCATGTATATCTATTCCCAAACGTCCGGTAGATGATTTTCCTTCAAGGAAAGGAACGTGGGCATGAGTTTCGGTGTATTCGAGTGTTGCACCCAGATAAAATATATGAGGATACAATACAAATCCCTCATCCGGAATTTCAAAATATTCTATCTCATTGTGCTTTTTGGCATCCAATATATGTTCCCTGTAAGTAGCCAGCCACTTTCCCAGATGTACATCATACGAATTGCTGCCTAAACACTCCCGGTTATAGGGAACCAGTTTGATGGTGCCTTTGTCTATTTCTTCCAGTATTCTTTTGTCGGATAGTATCATTCCCTGATTAATTTGTTTATTTGTCCAGGAATTGCTTTTGCAGCGAATTTCGGATTTCGTTTTTTGTAATGGCTTTATTTTTTCAACATAATATCAACGCATCAACCAAATTGGGAATCTGGCATATTGAAGAGCCAGAAGGTTTTTTTCTTGCCCGGGTTCCGTTGCAGCGGGATATCCGTCATCCGCACAAGCGCCTGCAGCATTTGGCGGGGAGGTATCTGCTCCCCTTCCTGTTCCCCGGATTTCCATATGAACTCATTAAGATTGCCGAAACCAAAAAACCATTTTTGCCTGATGAAGCTTTTCATTTTTCCATTTCGCATTGCGGCAATTATGCGGCAGCGATTGTAAGCAGTACGCACAGGGTGGGTATTGACATAGAGATACCCACAACTAAAGTTGCCCTTGTTCGTGAAAAATTTTTGCATGCAGAAGAGTCGGCTATACTTGCCAACGACTACAACCCCGTGTCCGCATCTCCTTTTTATGCCCACGACTACCAACTGCGCAAGCTCACGTTGTTATGGAGTGCAAAGGAAGCCGTGTTTAAGTGGTATGGAAACGGAGAGGTGGATTTCAGCGAACATATCCGTATTGTACCTCCGGAAACAGCCATTGGGATACCCGGCAACGGCATTCTCTCCGGGAGCTTTCAAAAAGAAAATCCATTCGTATTAACACTGCCCTTTGTTAATTTTAATGAGATATGCCTGGTTTGGGTAATGACGTTACCCACTTCTTTTTAGCGTGTTTTTTATTTGCGTATTCCAGGGCAGATGTTCGCATTCGAATGAGCGTCAGGTATTGGGTATTTTTTTCAAAAGATGATGTCATTTTCAGCGTCCGTACTCTGTTGTTGTATATTCACCGCCCGAGAGCCGGTACAACAAACTGTTCGAACAGCCGCCACCGCAAATTTCCGGTTTTCTCTGCCAGGTCAAAATTTGAATTGACCTCGAAACGCCGTAACATAATCCCCAAATTTCCCCTATTTTTGCCCAGCTTCTTAAAAGTCATAATACATATATCATGTCGGTTTTAGTTAACAAACAATCTAAAATAATCGTTCAGGGATTTACCGGAACAGAAGGTACGTTTCACGCTACGCAAATGATAGAATATGGCACCCAGGTAGTAGGTGGTGTTACCCCCGGCAAAGGAGGGAAGCAGCACTTGGATCGCCCTGTGTTTAATACCGTTTCGGATGCCGTTCAACAAACCGGCGCTGATGTTTCTATCATTTTTGTACCTCCGGCATTTGCGGCCGATGCAGTGATAGAGGCTGCTGAAGCAGGGATAGGACTGATTATCTGTATCACGGAAGGAATTCCGGTGCAGGATATGATCAAAGCTAAGCATTACCTTACGGGCAGTTCGTCAAGACTCATCGGGCCTAACTGCCCCGGTGTAATTACGGCAGACGAATGCAAAGTGGGTATTATGCCGGGCTTTATTTTTAAGAAAGGCAGGATTGGTATCGTTTCCAAATCCGGCACCCTTACTTATGAAGCAGCCGACCAGGTTGCGAAGGCAGGATTGGGTATTTCAACCGCCATTGGTATTGGTGGTGATCCCATTATTGGAACCACCACCAGAGATGCTGTTGAATTATTTATGAATGATGATGAAACAGATGGTATTGTAATGATTGGAGAAATAGGCGGAGGGATGGAAGCCGAAGCAGCAAGATGGATAAAAGAAAATGGCACCAAACCTGTTGTGGGTTTCATAGCCGGACAAACAGCGCCTCCCGGAAGACGCATGGGGCATGCCGGTGCGATTGTAGGTGGTGCTGACGATACGGCTGCCGCCAAGATGAAGATTTTGCGTGAATGTGGAATAACAGTGGCAGACAGCCCGGCCGACATCGGCAAAACCATGGCTGAAGTAATTGCTAAAAACGCGATAAAACAAGCTGCCAAAATATAAAAGTCGTCCGTCAGGCTATTAGTCGAGATACTGTAACAACATATTTTTATACCCCTTTTTTTCCGGCATCTGCAAACTCAGGTAATGCCAATTGTGATTGCCTTCAATCAAAACCGGCTTTTCGTTGGTAATGGCAACATCCCAGCCAATAGAGCGATTTTCAGGAATTCTTTTTGCTGCCTGTTTAACTAACGCAATACACTCGCTCCAAAAGGGAACCTGAAAACCAATAAAATCAATTCCTGTAACCGGATGCGTAAACTCATCCGGCTTAGTGATGTCTGCATATATACCCGGCCCAATTACCTTTCCGGTATCAGGATGGAGCGGAACCACAGAGCCACCAACAGATGCGTTATCAACAGCGTTATTGATACTGATTCTGAGGCGGCAGGTGACTATAATTACTTGATTATTGTGAAATTGGGTTACAATACGAACGGTATTTACCGCAGAAGGCGACAAGCTCATTA
>JADZFY010000306.1 GCA_020854215.1 Chitinophagaceae bacterium
TAACGGGATGTACGAAGAGCTTCAAGGACTACAATACCAATCCGGTTAACTTAACGGATGAACAGGTTAACGCAGATTTTACGCTTATTTCCGCATTCATGCAACAGGCGCAACGTTCCATTATTCCTCAGGACGTGGGTACTTATCAGTTAGCAGAGAACCTAACCAGTGATTCCTATAGCGGATTTATGGGTGCAGAGGCGCCTTTCCGCTCGAATTCGAATAACCTCACCTACAATTTAGTGGACGGCTGGAATCAAAGCATTTGGAACGACCGCTACACCAACGTGATGAACCCTACTTATAAAGTAATCAACCTGGCGGCGGAAAACGCAAGCTTTAAAGACCTTGATGCGTTTGCCCGGATTATCAGGGTGTCAGCCATGTCAAGAGTAAGTGAAAAGATTGGCCCAATAATTTACAGCCAATATAACGTGATGAATGCTGAAAATAACATTTCATATGACGATCAAAAGGATCTTTATCCGTTATTCTTCAGTGATCTGGAGTCTGCCATTAATACATTAAAGGGGATGGTGAGTTCTCCGGTTTCTCCTCAAATGAAGAAATCGGACCTGGCATATACGGAAAACAACTATGATAATTGGCTTCGGTATGCAAATACATTAAGGCTCAGACTGGCCTTGCGTCTGGTATATGTGGATGCAGGACTTGCCAAAACCCAGGGAGAGGCTGCCTTAGATCCTGCAAATGGCGGGCTGCTTTCAGAAAACAGTCAGAATTGTTTTGTGGTTTTGAGCGTACCGCATCCGTTAAATATCATCGGTTACGAATGGAGCGACACCAGAATGGGAGCGCCAATGGAGTCTATAATGGGTGGATATAATGATCCCCGAATTGGAAAGTATTTTAAACCAGCAACTGACCCTGTAGTTGCCGGACAGTACAAAGGTATCCGTTCGGGTATTGATATTGACTCCAAAGCCAGATACGATGCCTATTCACAATTGGTGTTTTTTGATGAAAACAAGTTACAACTAATGGTAGCTGCTGAATCCTGGTTTTTGAAAGCAGAAGCCGCTTTAAGAGGTTGGGCAAATGCAGGCGATGCAAAAACAAACTATGAAACTGGTATTGAGCGTTCTTTTGAAATGTACGGCTTAGATGCGGCCGCCACAGCCTATAAAAACGATGCCACCAGCAAGCCCAAACCGTATATTGATCCAAAATCAAAAACTGCGGGTGAAAATGATATCCTTAATGGCTCGCCTTATCTGAGCACGATCACCATTAAATGGAATGATGCAGATAACAATGATCGTAAGCTCGAAAGGATCATTACTCAAAAATGGATTGCATTGTTTCCCGACGGAGAAGAAGCATGGGCGGAATACCGGAGAACCGGATATCCTATCCTATTCCCGGTTGTGGTGAATTACAGTGCCGGTGCTATACCCACTATACCCGGAGTACGGAGAATTCCCATTCCTATTGCCGAGTACAATACCAACAAAGGCGCTGCTGACGCTGCAGCTGCCACATTGGGTGGAGCAGACAACGGTGGTACCCGATTGAGATGGGACGTGGTAGACAAAAGTTTCTGACCCTTTTTGCTCTAATTTTTTCATTCAAAAAGAATGGGCCGCCTCCTCAGAGGCGGCCTTTTTTTTGATTTGTGGTATGGCCGCACGGATCTTGTTCTCGAACAAGGGAATCACATTGCATTTCCTACAAAAGAAGAACACATAATCATAAGTTCAATTCATTGGATATTCTTTAAAAATCAGAATATATTCCCTACTTTTGAATTAGTTGCATAACTAACTATATGTCCGGCAACCAATTTAAACGAGGAGAATTATACAGCTTTATCACGGGCGTAGCATCAACGGCTATAGCCAGGCGTCTGCAAAAAAATTTTAAACAGCAGCGCATTGATATTACAATTGAACAATGGAGCGTTCTATATCACCTATGGAAACAGGACGGAATGAGCCAGCAGGAATTGTGTAATGCCAGCTTTAGGGACAAGCCCAGTATTACACGATTAGTAGACAATCTGGAAAAATTGAATTTAGTGACACGGGTGGCTTCCAAAGACGATCGGAGAATAAACAGGATTTATTTAAGCGAGGCCGCATGGGCGCTTCGCGATCAAACGATGGAAATGGCCAACCAAACGCTGAACGAAGCATTGGGTGGGGTGAGTGAAGAAGAAATTGAAACCTGCAAATCAGTCTTACAAAGAGTGTACGACAACCTCAAATAAAAACGATTATTATATGAATACCGAAGCACCATCTACACCTGCTACCGTATTAAAGGGTGGCGAATGGATTATCAGGGAAGGAAAATCTGCCAACATTTTTACGCCGGAAGATTTTAGCGAGGAGCAAAAGATGATTATGGAAATGTGTACCACTTTTGTTTCAACAGAAGTCCTTCCCATAATTGAACGCATTGACAAACTGGAGCCAGGCCTAATGCCCTCGCTGTTAGACAAAGCCGGCGAACAGGGACTTTTGGGCACGTCTATCCCTGAGTTCTACGGTGGACTGGGCAAGGATTTTGTAACCTCTACCCTGGTAAACGAAGGGCTGGGAAGCGGATTCTCATTTTCCGTGGCCATTGCAGCACATACGGGTATTGGCACCTTACCCATTTTATATTTTGGCACAACCGAACAAAAGGAAAAGTATATTCCGAAACTCACTACCGGGGAATGGAAAGGATCCTACGGACTAACGGAACCCAATAGTGGCAGCGACGCACTCAGTGCCAAAACATCCGCCAAACTGAGCGCAGATGGAAAGTACTACTTGCTTAACGGACAGAAATGCTGGATCACCAACGGGGGGTTTGCTAACGTGTACACCGTATTTGCCAAAGTGGAAGGCGAGCATCTCCCCGAAGGAAAATCAGGGTTTACAGCATTTATTGTGGAACGTGGCACAGAAGGGTTTACGCAGGGACCTGAAGAACACAAAATGGGTATTAAAGGATCCTCTACGGTTCAACTCTACTTTCAGGATGCAAAAGTGCCGGTGGAAAATGTACTCGGTGAAATTGGCAAAGGACACGTTATTGCTTTCAATATCCTGAACATAGGCCGTTTAAAATTGTGTGCAGCAGCCTTAGGCGGAGCAAAAGCCGCCGCCACTACTGCTATCCAGTATGCCAATACCAGGGAACAGTTTAAGCAACCCATTGCACAATTTGGCGCCATGAAACACAAAATGGCTGAAATGGCAATTCGTATATGGGTTGCCGAAAGCGGATTATATCGAACAGCCAAATGGATAGACGATAAAGAACAGCAACTCATTCAGGAAGGAAAAGGATTCAATGACGCCTTACTTGCCGGGGCGGAAGAATATGCGATAGAATGTGCGATGTTAAAAGTTTTTGGGAGCGAAGTACTGGACTTTGTGGTGGATGAAGGCGTTCAAATTCACGGTGGCAACGGGTTTAGTGCCGAATACATCATTTCGAGAGCGTACCGCGACAGTCGCATCAACCGTATTTTTGAAGGCACCAATGAAATTAACCGACTGCTTACGGTTGACATGGTTTTAAAACGTGCGATGAAGGGCAGGTTGGATTTAATGGGCCCGGCAACTGCTGTGCAAAAAGAATTGATGAGTATCCCCGATTTTGGCAGTGGCAGTGACGAACCCTTTGCCGCAGAAATGAAACTTATTGCCAGCATGAAAAAGGCTATTTTATTAGTAGCCGGTGCAGCCGTGCAGAAGCTTATGATGAAAATAGAAAGTGAGCAGGAAGTATTGATGCATATTGCAGATATGGCAATTAATGTGTTTCATGCGGAAAGTGCATTGTTACGTGCAATCAAAATTGCCGACCAGCAGGGAGAACAGGCTGCAGCACTCTGTCTCGATATGGCCCGCACCTATTTGTATGATACTGCCGACAGGGTGAATAAGAGCGGCCGTGATGCGATTAATGCCTTTGCGGAAGGAGATGAACAACGTATGATGCTACTGGGTGTAAAGCGTTTTACCAAAGCTGAGCCATTTAACAGCAAGGAAGCCAGGAGACGCATCGCAGACAAACTGATAAGCGATAACCGCTATTCATTTTAAGAATACAAAATCAAAAGATAAATCTATAAGGTTTGGTTACAAACCTTATAGATTCATTCTTAAAAAATCACCTAATCTTCTCGTTTGTGCTCTTTGGGATTCCCGGTTTTCTTTCCCGGCATCACCGGCGTAAAAAATTACAGTTTCCCCGCTTTGATGCCATCCACCACCGCAGGGTCGAGCAGCGTTGACACATCGCCTACTTTATCGGGCTCACCTTCTGCAATTTTTCTCAATATGCGCCGCATTATTTTTCCGCTGCGTGTCTTTGGCAGACCGGCTACAAATTGAATCTTATCAGGTTTGGCAATAGGTCCAATTAAACGTGAAACGGTTTGAATAATGTCCTGGCGTGTCCTTTCCTCATCTCCGTGAAATCCGGATACAATAACATAGGCATAAATGCCTAAACCCTTAATAGGATGGGGATAGCCCACTACTGCGCTTTCTACCACACTGGCGTGCATATTAATGGCATTTTCCACTTCGGCGGTACCAATACGGTGGCCACTAACGTTCAGCACATCATCCACTCTTCCTGTTATACGATAATTGCCGTCCTCATCTTTCAATGCACCGTCACCGGTAAAATATAAATTGGGATAGGTGGCGAAGTAGGTAGTACGACACCGTTCATGATCTCCGTAAGTAGTTCGCAACATCCCCGGCCAGGGAGCTTTCATACACAGGTTACCCTTGTAAAAGCCCTCTTCATTTTTCTCGGTTATCTCCTTGCCTTCTTCATTTACTAAAATGGGTTGAACACCGGGTAACGGTAATGTAGCCCATGAAGGCCGCGCAGGTGTTACTCCTGCCATATTGGAAATAAGTATACCTCCATTTTCCGTTTGCCACCAGGTGTCCACAATCGGGCAACGACTTTTTCCAACGTGTTCGTAGTACCACTGCCAGGCTTCTTCATTGATGGGTTCGCCTACAGAACCCAGTACCTTCAATGAAGACAGGTCTTTTCCATTAAACGGATCTAAGCCAAAGCCCATCAAACTCCGGATAGCCGTTGGCGCGGTATATAAAATATCTACTTTATACTTATCTACAATATCCCAGAATCTGCCTGCATCCGGCCAAGTTGGAATGCCTTCAAACATGATGCTGGTAGCGCCTGCACTTAAAGGTCCGTACAGGATATAACTGTGGCCTGTGATCCAGCCGATATCAGCCGTACAAAAATGCACTTGCCCGGGCTGATACTGAAAAGTATTTACAAAAGTGTAGTTTGTCCAAATCATATATCCGGCCGTAGTATGCACTACCCCTTTTGGCTTTCCCGTGCTGCCGGATGTATATAAAATAAACAGTGGATCTTCTGCGTCCATTGTCTCCGCTTCACCAAAACCTTCCACCGGCAGCGTGTCGGTAACTTTTAGCATTTCATCTTCCCACCACAAATCACGTCCCTTGATCATACTCACCGGAATTCGGGTACGCGTATATACAATGACTTTCTTAACAAGATTGTTTCCTACTAACGCATCGTCTATAACGCTCTTAAGCGGAATGTCTTTATTGCCTCTGTATGCGCCATCACAGGTTACAATACATTCGGCTTTGGTATCTTCGAGCCTGTCTGCAATACTCCTGGCAGAAAAACCGCCAAAAATAACGCTATGAATAGCGCCTATTCTCGCACAAGCCAGTACGGCATAGGCCAATTCCGGGATCATGCCCATATATATGCAAACCCGGTCTCCTTTTTTAACGCCATTATTTTTAAGTACCTGGGCAAACTGGCAAACCCTTTTGTGCAAACGTTCATACGTAACAATTCTCGTCCTTTCTTCCGGGTCATTGGACTCCCAAATTATCGCAGGTTTATCGCCCAGCGTTGCCAGGTGCCTGTCTAAACAATTTTCGGTAATGTTCAATTTGCCACCTGCGAACCATTCTATTTTAGGCTCCGAGAAATTCCAGTTCAATACTTTATCCCATTTTTTCCTCCACGTAAAATTTTCGGCAATTTCTGCCCAGAATGTTTCCGGATCCTCAATACTTTTTTTGTAGGCTTTCTGGTACTCGTCAATACTTTTTAGCTGATAGGGGTAATACATATAGCGTTGCAATTTTTATTTCGTATGGGATGGCTAAATTAATCACATTCGGTTGAAAAAAAATGAACAGGAACAAATTTTCCCCGTGTCTGCCTTATTTTCATGCAGTCGGCATGGATTTTTGCCAAATTGCGTTTACGTTAACAACACGACTGCTTTTTTTTCACATACTTCTATTTACAATTCATTTTTCTTTTGTTCAAAACTTCAGGTTTAGTATATTCAACCCTTAATTTGCTTGCATCGTATGGCTACTTCTTCTCCTAAAGGTATCTGGAAAGTTATTGGCGCGTCTTCAGTTGGAACGCTAATTGAATGGTATGATTTTTATATTTTCGGAAGCCTTGCAACGGTAATTGCTTCCAAGTTTTTTCCCCAATCCAATCCTACTGCCGCATTGTTGTCCACGCTGGCTACCTTCGCCGCAGGATTTATCGTTCGTCCTTTTGGAGCGCTGGTGTTTGGCAGGCTGGGCGACCTTGTGGGCCGCAAATACACGTTTCTACTCACACTTATTATTATGGGCGGCTCAACCTTCGCCATTGGCCTGGTGCCCTCATATGATAGTATTGGGTTTGCAGCACCCATAATTGTATTGTTGCTCCGCCTGTTGCAGGGACTGGCGCTTGGAGGAGAATATGGAGGCGCCGCTACTTACGTTGCCGAACATGCGCCGCCTGGCAGGCGAGGTTATTATACCTCATGGATACAAACAACAGCCACGCTCGGACTTTTTGTTTCGTTGGGTGTGATTTTGCTGGTGCGACACGGACTGGACAGCAATACGGAAATCTCAATTCAAAAATTTAATGACTGGGGCTGGCGAATTCCATTTCTGGTATCTATCATCCTGGTGGGTATTTCTATTTATATCCGATTAAAGATGAATGAGTCGCCATTGTTTGCCCGGCTCAAATCAGAGGGTAAGGTGTCGGTTAATCCGCTTAAAGAGAGTTTCGGACATAAAACGAATTTAAAGATGGTTTTGCTGGCATTGTTTGGTGCTACGATGGGGCAGGGTGTGGTTTGGTACACCGGACAATTTTATGCGCAAAGTTTTATTGAAACGGTTTGTAAAATTGATTTTGAACAATCCCGTACTATGCTCATATGGGCAATTCTTTTCGCCACTCCGTTCTTTGTGGTGTTTGGCTCCTGGAGTGATAAAGTAGGACGGAAATGGATTATGATGGCTGGCATGTTGCTGGCCATCATATTCTACAGGCCGATCTATCAGCAATTCCTGCATCTTTCTGATACTGCCGTTTATCAAACACAAGCTCCGGTAACCGTAAGCGAACCTCATAAAAGTACAGATCACATTAATGAATACACGATCGTTACTACCAGCGTAGTAAAAACATTTGCTGACGGTTTTGCCTACACGCAGAAAAACCGGGACACGGTTGCTACCCATACATCTCAACTGGTTATGAGCAGTACACCGGTTTTCACAGAGAAGAAACTGCCTGCTGCAGTTTACTGGAAATTTGTGTTTCTCATATTCGTGCAGGTTATTTTTGTTACTATGGTATATGGCCCCATCGCTGCGTTTTTAGTGGAGATGTTTCCAACGCGAATCCGGTACACATCCATGTCGTTGCCCTATCATATAGGCAATGGCGTATTTGGAGGCTTAACCCCTTTTATCGCGTTATTGCTTACCACCATCAATGCCGGAGATAAGCTGGTAGGGTTAATGTACCCGATTATCATCTCTTTGGTATGTCTTGTGATAGGCACAGTGTATCTCAGTAATAAAATAGACCCGGATGTGAATGATTAAATATTAAAAATTATACCATGAACCAATTGCGTAAGTGGATGGGATTATTATGGATGCTACTCGCTCCTTTATCCATGTTTTATCTTTGCAAAACAGCCTTGCACCAAATTGCGCTGCACCCGGTAACGGACACCAAAATACAATGGGGCGTTTTTGTAATTGTTTTTATACCCATTGCAATCGGACTTTGCATATTTGGATGGTATGCCTGGAAAGATGAATACAAAAGGCAAATGTAATCCGGAGTACTTATTTTTGCTGCATGTCAATCCGGGTACAAAATCTGCAGAAGATTTATGGTCAGCAAAAGGCGGTAAATGATATTTCATTTTCCGTGAATAAGGGTGAAATTGTTGGTTTTTTAGGGCCGAATGGTGCGGGCAAATCCACCACCATGAAGATCCTCACCGGGTACGTAAAACCAAGCTCCGGAACGGCATTGGTTTGCGGAATAAATGTTGCCAGCCAGCCATTGGAGGCAAAATCAAAAATCGGGTATCTTCCTGAATCCAACCCTTTGTACTACGACATGTATGTGAAAGAATACCTCAACTTTATTGCAGGAATTCACAGACTCCCTAACAAGAAATCTGCTATTGACCGGGTTATTGAAATGGTAGGCTTAGGCCCCGAACAAAAAAAGAAAACCGGACAACTTTCAAAAGGTTATAAACAACGGGTGGGATTAGCCGCCGCATTAATTTTCGATCCGGAAGTGCTCATCCTCGACGAACCCACTACGGGGCTTGATCCGAACCAAATTATCGAAATAAGGGAGGTTATTCGCAAACACGGAGAAAATAAAACGGTACTATTTTCTTCTCATATTTTGCAGGAAGTGGAGGCGATCTGTAACCGCGTTATCATTATCAACAAAGGTGAATTGGTAGCTGACGATAGCGTTGCTGAGCTCCAGATGGGCAGGGGCCAATTGCACATCGTGGCAGTTGAATTTGCCAATGAAGTATTACCGGATATTTTCCACCCTGCCTTTGAACCCAACGAGGTGCAAATGCTGACCAGTAACCGATTCCGTTTTCACACCAATAATCCCGAATTATTCCGCCGCCAATTAAGGGCATTGGCCAGTCAACACGACCTCGATATTGTAACCATGATCAGCGAAGGTCAAAGCCTCGAAACTATCTTTAAAGAATTAACCGGCAAAAACGAACAATAAGCACAGTTTGTTTTGCAACCAACACTGAAAACCGTTTCTTTGCAAAAAAACGACAACCTATAAATCATTTACTATGAGCTTTATATCAGATATTCACGCCCGACAAATTTTAGACAGCCGCGGAAATCCAACCGTTGAGGTAGATGTAGTTACCGAAAATGGACTGGTTGGACGAGCCGCTGTTCCGTCAGGCGCTTCCACCGGAAAGCATGAGGCCGTTGAACTAAGGGATGGCGATAAAGCCATATATCAGGGAAAGGGTGTTTTGAAAGCCGTGAAAAATGTAAATGAAATTATTGCCGATCAGTTAATTGGTATTGACGTAACCAAACAAGCCTATATAGATAGCCTTTTAATAAAGATAGACGGCACAGAAAACAAAGCAAAGCTGGGTGCAAATGCCACCCTTGCCGTTTCCATGGCCATTGCTAAAGCGGCCGCCCAGGAATGCAACCTGCCATTATATCGCTACCTCGGGGGCGTAAATGCTACCGTTTTACCCATGCCCCTGATGAATATTTTGAATGGTGGGGTTCACGCCGACAACAAGATTGATTTTCAGGAATTTATGATTGTTCCTGTTGGGGCGCCCTCGTTTAGCGAAGGATTACGCTGGGGAGTGGAAGTATTTCACCATTTGAAATCGGTATTGAAGAAGAAAGGTTACAGTACCAATGTGGGTGATGAAGGCGGATTTGCACCCGATATTCAAAGTAACGAAGAAGCTATTGAAACCGTGCTGCAAGCAATTGAAGCGGCCGGATATAAAGCCGGTGATCAAATTGCTATTGCAATGGATGCTGCCAGCACGGAAATGTTTGACGAAGCCAGCCAATCCTACAAGTTTTATAAGAGTAGCGGTAAAACCATCAGTAGCGATGAAATGGTGGCTTACTGGAGCAACTGGGTGAGCAAATATCCTATTGTTTCTATTGAAGATGGAAT
Source organism: Chitinophagaceae bacterium (assembly GCA_020854215.1). Lineage (GTDB taxonomy): Bacteria > Bacteroidota > Bacteroidia > Chitinophagales > Chitinophagaceae > Agriterribacter. The sequence continues at coordinate 10,045 of JADZFY010000306.1, forward strand.
GGCTGAAGACGACTGGAAGGGATGGAAAAAGCTGACCGATGAAATAGGCAGTAAATGTCAACTGGTGGGCGACGACCTTTTTGTAACCAATGTAAAGCGTTTACAGGAAGGTATAGACAAAGGCATTGCCAATAGCATTTTAATAAAAGTGAATCAAATTGGCACCGTAACGGAAACGATTAATGCAGTGCAATTGGCCCAGGCAAATAGCTATACCACAATTATGAGCCACAGAAGCGGCGAAACCGAGGATACAACTATTGCCGACCTGGCAGTAGCGTTGAATTGTGGTCAGATAAAAACCGGAAGCGCATCACGCACCGATCGGCTGGCAAAATACAATCAGCTGATCCGCATCGAAGAAGCACTGGCCGAGAATGCGGTTTACCCAAATGGAAAAGTTATATTTGGATAGAAAAGATAAAATGGGGGCCTCCCCCTTTTTTGAGTGATGAAATTTGTCAACCATATACCGGCATGGCTTAAAAATAAATATGGCATTAGTTTGCTCGTATTTGCTGTGTGGTTGATTTTCTTCGATCATAACGATCTTTTTATGCAAATAGAAAGAACACGGGAACTGCGAGAGCTGGAAAAGGGGCAGGCTTATTACATGGAGCAAATTGATGTTATGAGGAAGGAGCTCACTGAATTGAACAATGATCCGGCCTCGTTAGAAAAAGCGGCAAGAGAAAAGTATTTGATGAAGCGGGATAATGAGGATGTATTTCTGATCAATGAAAAATAAATCTTTCGAATTTTTTTCCCGGTTACAATATCTTTTCTTTTGTTCCGTTTTATATACGCCTTTATTCCCGCCCATTGACTAACACCTGAAAACACTATTAATCCGTATTGTTATCTGAATATCCTAAGAACCGTATTATTGAATTGATTGTGAATTCAAAAATGAATGGCGCATGGATATTTATACACTCGAAAACATGATACGATATCTTTACAAAGAAACCTCCGCCGAAGAATCTGCCGCTATGCAGTTTGCTTTGGACACAGACTGGGCCCTGCGTGAAAAATTCGAGGTGCTTAAGAGGGCAATAGACGGATTAAACACTATCCATCAGTCTCCCCGACCTTCAGTTATACAGTCGTTATTACGCTATGCCGGTGTAAGCAAAGAAGTAGAACAGCATTAATTTGCTATTCAACCACTTAGCTTATTTTTGATTGAACCGGCAGCTTTATCAATGACTATCCAGGAACGTTATGCATTTACCTTAAACTGGTTCAGTAAACACACACCCAATGCTGAAACAGAATTGATTTATGATAACCCTTACCAGCTTTTAGTTGCGGTTATCCTTTCCGCACAGTGTACAGACAAACGCGTTAACCAAACCACTCCGGTACTTTTTGAAAAATACCCCACCCCGCAAAGGCTTGCCAGCGCCTCATTTGAGGAACTATTCGCTTACATTAAAAGTATTTCATATCCCAATAATAAATCCCGCCACCTGATTGGTATGGCCAATATGCTGGTGGAAAAATTTGCAGGACAGGTTCCCCTGACTGTTGAGGAGTTAATGCAGCTTCCGGGAGTGGGCCGCAAAACAGCCAACGTAATTACTTCCGTGATTGATCAGCAACCCAACATGGCCGTAGATACACATGTGTTTCGCGTGGCTGCCCGCATTGGGCTAACCCGTAATGCAAAAACCCCGCTGGCGGCTGAAAAGCAACTCACCAGGCATATTCCCCGGGAACTCATCCACAAGGCCCACCACTGGCTCATTCTGCACGGACGATATATTTGTATTGCCCGTAAGCCCAAATGTGATATTTGCGGACTGCGGCCAGTTTGCCGGTACTACAAGGAAAAGGTTGAACCCAAAGAGTAAAATCCGCCTACCATCGTAAATCGTGAGCGATAAACGCCAACTTAAACAAACCCATACTATCTTGCATCACATTAATACAGTTGTTCAAATATGCAAACCGATTTTCTGGTAATTGGTTCAGGTATAGCAGGACTTACCTATGCATTAAAGGTTGCCCGCGAATGCCCGGATAAAAAAGTAACCATCTTCACCAAAACCACATCCGATGAAACGAATACCAAATATGCCCAGGGTGGCGTAGCCGGCGTTTGGGACAATGAAAACGACAGCTTTGAAAAGCATATCGAAGATACCCTGATTGCCGGTGACGGACTGTGTAATGAGCAGGCGGTAGAAATTGTAGTAAAGGAAGGAGTAGACAGAATTTGGGAGCTGATAGATCTGGGCGCCCGGTTTGACAAGGGTCAGGATGGGGATTATCTGTTGGGCAGGGAAGGTGGACACAGCGAGTACCGCATACTCCACTATAAAGATGTTACGGGCCGCGAAATGGAAAGAGCACTCCTCAACGCCATTGCGTTGCAACCCAATATTGAAGTAATTACCCACTGCTTTGTGGTAGATATCATCACCCAGCACCACCTGGGGTATCTGGTCACCAAATCTACTCCGGATATAGAATGTTTTGGCGTGTACGTGTTGAACCTGCACACAAAAAAAATTGAAAAGGTGCTCGCCGGTATTACGCTTCTGGCAACCGGGGGAAACGGGCAGGTGTACCGCACCACTACCAACCCGGTGATTGCTACAGGTGATGGCGTGGCAATGGTTTACCGGGCAAAGGGGCGAATTGAAAATATGGAGTTTATTCAGTTTCACCCCACCGCACTGTATGAACATGGTGTGAAAGGACAGGCTTTTCTGATTACCGAAGCAGTGAGAGGCGATGGTGGAATTTTGCGTAATAGCGATGGCGAGGCTTTTATGGAGCGCTATGATGTCCGTAAAGATCTTGCTCCGCGCGATATTGTAGCCAGGGCAATAGACAGTGAAATGAAAAGAACCGGTGATGAACATGTTTGGTTAGATTGTCGCCACATGAGTCAGGAAAGGTTCTTACAACATTTTCCCAACATTCACCAAAAGTGCTTATCTGTTGGTGTTGATGTTTCAAAAAATATGATCCCGGTTGCACCGGCTGCCCATTACAGTTGTGGGGGGATTAAAGCAGACGAATGGGCAAGAACCAGTATTCGTCACTTATACGCAGCCGGCGAATGCGCCTCCACGGGTTTACATGGAGCCAACAGACTTGCCAGTAACTCCCTGTTAGAAGCCATGGTGTTTGCGCATAGAGCCTTTATTGATAGTATAAAAGAAACTCCCGCACATGCTCTGTCGAAATGGAACAAAAACTGCATACCCGACTGGCGGGCCGAAGGTACTACGGCGCCTAAAGAGATGATCCTCATTACCCAAAGCTTAAAGGAACTGCAGTTGTTAATGAGCGATTACGTTGGCATTGTTAGAACCAATACACGTTTGGCGCGTGCAATGCGCCGTTTGGATCTGCTGCACGAAGAAACCGAGAATTTGTACAAAACGACGGAAATCTCGCCCCAGCTTTGCCAATTGCGCAATATGATCACCGTGGGATATCTTATCGTGAAATCAGCACAGTTCCGCCATGAAAGCAGGGGGCTCCATTTTAACACGGACTACCCAGGCAAAAGCGAGCTGGTGCAAAATATTGTACTATAATAAATATTGTACCAGCGTATCCCACTCTTGCTGAAGCGAACTTTCCGGATATGGTCTTCCTGCCCGCCTGTACCAGTACGCCGCATTTGACGCATCACCTTCTTTGCGGTGAAGATAGGCGTGTATATGGGCAGCATGGGCGTCGTTAACATCCTGAATCATTTCATGCGCTTTACTCCAGTTGCCGCGGGCGTCATACCATAAAGACTGAAGGTAAATGGAAACCATCTGCGGAGGTTCGTCCGCATGAAGGCTCATTATAAATTGTTCAAATTCCATCATTCAAAATAACAGAAACATTATCAATTTTAACCATCAGAAACCGCCGATCGGATATTGTTCCTTTTTATGGGCTAATCCATGTATATTTGCAGCATTATGCTGGAGGCTCCTAATATCTTGGATTTAGCGCAAAAGCACCCCGTTATGCTTAACGACCTGCAGGTAGTGCATGAAAGGGAAAGACAAACGCCCGGCGCTGTTCAATATGCGTTCAAACGTTATAGCCGTGTTCCGCAATGGAGCACGGAAGATATGGGTATGATGGTGTATCATTATAAGAAAAATGATCCTGCTGCCTGCTATCTTGAATTGCGGTTTTGTGTGACAGGGAACGCCTATTGCAAAGGAAAAGATGCGGAAAAAGAGTGCGTAAATTGTAAAAACGGATTAGTGAAAGCCTGTACGGCTAAGGAAGAAACAGTGGATGTAATGAACTTCACCTTTTTGCCCGAGCATCTCCAGCAATTTGTAAAAACTCCGCGTGCCGGCGATTTTACCAACGATGTGCTTTGCTTTAAACACCCATCATCTTTTTCAAAGGCCCTTCCGTTATGTGGGCGTGTTCGGGTAATTCTGGAAAGCCTTTTGGATAATACGTACACCGACAGTTTTGAGAACATTTACATTAATGCCCAAACCCAAATGCTCCTGTTGTACAGTTTGGAATGCATGTTGGGAAATAAAGAAGAAGAAAACTTCAGTTGTAAGTTCCTGGCTAATGATTCTGATAAAGAAAAAATTTTGAAAGCCAGGGAAATATTGCTGGAACATATTGGCGAGCCCATTACCATTAAGGATCTGAGCCGAAAAGTGGCCATCAACGAATGCTACCTGAAAAAAGGTTTCAAAGAAGTTTTTGGAACAACCATTTTTGACTTCTATCAAAGCCAGCGAATGGAACACGCTAAGTACCTGTTGTATGAAAAGGAACTTAGTGTAACAGAGGTTTCGCTCATGCTGGGCTACTCCTCTATATCTCACTTTTCCACCGCATTTAAGAAACATACAGGACTGAAACCCTGTGAGTTGCTGTTGAGATAGGGTATTGATCAATCTATCGCAGGATTAACCCCTCATTCATTTTTTAATATCTCCAATGATGGCTTTTTGCCGGCCTTTCATTTTACCCCGACCAACCAGAGATGACCATTTTATGACATTGTGCTGACGATAGGTTGCCGGCGGACAATTACATTTGCAACTGTTTATGTTAGTTCCAGACAAATACGACGTATGTAGTGGATTAGACCAACTGGTTATCATCGGGGTGAATTATCACCAGGCAGATGCTGCCCTACGCGGCAATTTTGCTGTTTCAGAATGCGGCTATGCTCAACTTACAGATGAAGCCGGACGCAGGGGAATAACAGATGTTTTTGTACTTTCTACCTGTAACAGAACGGAAGTGTACGGCATTGCCCGTGCCGATGAATTAACGGCATTGCTTTGTGAAGTAACCGCGAATCCTATCGCGGCATTTCATCAGCACGGATATACAAAGCACGGAATGGAAGCGGTTTCTCACCTGTTTAATGTTGCCGCCGGATTAGATTCCCGTATTCTGGGAGACTACGAGATACTCATGCAGTTAAAAAAGGCTGCCCAGTTCGCAAAAACGAAGGGCATGCTTGGAACCTTGTTAGACAGGCTGGTAAACTTTTCACTCCAGGCATCCAAAAGAATAAAGACAGAAACGCGAATCAGCACCGGAACCGTTTCCGTTGCGTATGCCGCTATTGAGGTAATGCGGGAAAAAGTGAAGGATATTCCCACTACAAATATATTGCTGGTGGGCGCTGGTAAGTTTGGTTGCAATGTGGCAAAAAATATTACGGAATATTTTCCCAATGCCACCAAACGCATTACCAATCGTACACAACACAAAGCACAGGCGTTCGCACAGCAATACAACATGGGAGTTGTCCCTTATGAACACCTGCCTCGTATTGCCGATGAATGTGATGTGCTCATCACCAGTACCAGCACCGAAAGTTTCAGTATACTTCCGGGATTTTTTACCACAGCAAAACCGAGGCTCCTTTTGGATTTGTCTGTGCCCCAAACAATTGATCCGGCTGTTAAAACCTTATCCGGAACTACACTGATGAACGTGGATGAAATATCCGCAATTCTTGATCACACCATTGCTATGCGAAAAGCGGAGATACCGAAAGCGTTATCTATTATTGAAGAAACGCTGGTTGAATTTGTTGCCTGGCATAAGCTGTTTTTACACCGCCACTTTTTGGGAGAAGTAAAATCGAAGTTGTACGAGTTGAGTGAAGCCCATGCCTGCCTGGCACAAAACAATAACGAAAAAGATGTTACCGATGCGAGAATTCAGAAAGCGGTGAAAACACTGGCGGTAGATTTGCGCACACATACTGCAAAAGGTTGTCAGTTTATTCATACCATTAACAGCTACCTGCAAATGAATCCGTCCTGAGGCGAAAGGTAGCGCGGAGTTCTTCATTCCATTGATCTGTTTTTTAGTATTTCCTGTTCATGCAACATATTGTAAAAATTGGTACCCGGGATAGTGAATTGGCCTTGTGGCAGGCCAAAAAAGTTCAGGCGCTGCTTGCCGGGAGTGGTGTGCGTTCTACGCTGGTGCATATTAAGAGCGAAGGCGATATCAACCTTTCTCAACCCCTTTACGAAATTGGCGTACAAGGAATATTTACCAAAGCGCTTGATCTTGCCTTGCTTCAAAAAGATATTGATGTTGCCGTACACTCTTATAAAGATGTTCCCACGCAAATGGCAATAGGAATTGTAAAAGCAGCGGTATTAAAGCGAGATTCGTACAAAGACCTTTTGATTCCCAAAGCGGATACCAACACGATCAAAGAAGTGTTAGGATACTCAACCGGAAAATGGATGGCAACCCCAAATGCTTCCACCACCGAAAATACTGCGTTTACGATAGCAACCAGCAGTATCCGACGAAAAGCACAATGGCTCCACCGCTATCCACAACATCGCATTGATAATTTAAGAGGAAACATCAACAGCCGCCTGAAAAAGCTGGACGCGAGCAACTGGCAGGGCGCCATTTTTGCCGCTGCCGGTCTGGACCGTATTGACCTGCGTCCCGCGAACGCAATCGAAATAGACTGGATGTTACCTGCGCCGGCACAGGGTGCTATAGTAGCCGTTTGCCGTAATGACGATCAGTGGATCAGAAAGGTATTGCTTGCATTGAATGATGTGTCAACCGATATCTGTACCGGTATTGAACGCGATTTTTTGCGTGCATTATTCGGTGGATGTACTACGCCTATTAGCGCGTTGGCTCAAATAGAAAATGACTTACTGCATTTTCAGGGGAGTATTACGTCGGTGGATGGTAAAGAACAGGTAACGATAGAAAAGCGTGTTCCTTGTGGCGAGGTGCAGCATATTGGACAAATGGCTGCCGCTGAAATCCTTGCCAATGGTGGGGAAAGAATTATTGAATCCATTCGCAATGGTGAACGCAAAGCCTAAAATATTATCCACACGAATGTTGGGGGAACAAATGTTGACCCACCCTGCAATGCATACCTGTGTGATAGAGCAACAGCCGTTCATTACCATTACACCGGATACCTCAGGGGATACGGAGTTCAATATTCAATCACTGGCCGCACAATCCGTAACCGCAATATTTACCAGTGTGAATACGGTTAACACGGTAACGGCACAATTGAAGCTGGCGCCTAACTGGAAAATCTTTTGCATTGGTGGTGCTACAAGAGATGCGCTGCTCCATTTATTCGACGCCGATGCCATTGTGGGTTCTGCGAAAAATGCTATCCTGCTTGCCGAAAAAATATTGGCAGATGGGAAGGTAAATGAAGTGGTATTCTTTTGCGGTAACCGCAGGTTGAATCACCTGCCTGATCGGCTCACTGCTTCCGGTATCGCAGTCAATGAAGTGGTCGTGTACCACACCACCCTATCCGCAGTAAACATTACAACGGATTATGATGGCATATTGTTCTTTAGTCCCAGCGCCGCAGAGAGTTTCTTTAGTATCAATACGATTCCGCATAATACTATACTGTTTTCCATAGGTGAGTCCACCACCGCCGCTTTGGCTGTTTATTGTAAAAACAAAGTGCTAACCAGCTCCTGGCCCTCGGTTTCGGGAGTGTTGGATTTGGTTACCGATTATTACCGACAAAATGAAAAATGATTTATTGTTAAGAGCGCTTGATGGCAAGTTGGTAGAACGTCCGCCGGTGTGGATGATGCGACAAGCCGGACGTTATTTGCCTCAGTATATGAAGCTGCGTGAGCGGTACAGCTTCTTTGAACGTTGCGCAACACCCGAACTGGCCTGCGAAATTACTTTGCAACCGGTGGATATTATTGGTGTGGATGCAGCTATTCTTTTTTCGGATATACTGGTGGTGCCGCAGGCAATGGGCCTTGAAGTACAGTTGATAGAAAGCAAGGGGCCTTTTCTCCCCAACCCGATAAAATCCTACGCCGATCTTAAGCGGGTATCCGTTCCCGATGTACATGAAAAGCTCGGCTATGTGGAAGAGGCTATTCAGCTCATCAAAAAAGAACTCAACAACAGGGTACCATTAATTGGATTTGCCGGGGCACCATGGACCATACTTTGTTATATGGTGCAGGGAAAAGGGAGTAAAACCTTCGACGAAGCAAAATCTTTTTGTTTTACCCAGTCACAGACGGCACATCAGTTATTACAAATGATAACCGATACCACCATTGCCTACCTCAACGCACAGGTGATAGCGGGGGCTGATGTAATCCAGATATTTGACAGTTGGGGCGGATTATTGGCGCCGGCAGATTTTGAAGCCTTTTCGTTACCCTATATACAACAGATTGTAACCGCCATAAAAGGCAAGGCTCCCGTAATCGTTTTTGCAAAGGGAGCATGGTATGTCCTGGATAAGATGGCAGTTACGGGTGCCAAAGCGTTGGGTATAGATTGGTGTATTCGTCCGCAGACAGCCCGGAAAATGGCAGGAGATGGAATAACTTTACAGGGCAATTTTGATCCGGCAAAATTACTGCTGCCTATTCCACAAATTCAAAAAGAGGTAAAGCTGATGTTGGCTGAGTTTGGGACGGAAAGATATATTGCCAACCTTGGACACGGAATTTTACCTAACATTCCCGTTGATCATGCACGGGCTTTTGTGGATACTGTTAAGGAATGGAATCCGCGCAACCGTTAACCTGCCCGTTGAAATAGGTAAACTAGTTGTTTGCTACAAGAGAAAAAGAATGATGAGTAATCGTCTTACATCCGATAGGGAGAAATCACAGGTTGTTCACCACAGCTCAGACACAAAGCAGCGATGGATCAGTTTTGTTCATGATCTTCAGGACCGCATTTGCCAGGCATTGGAGAAGGAAGATGGTGGTGCGGTATTCAGGGAAGACAGGTGGGAGCGAAAGGATGGCGGAGGAGGAAAGACAAGAATAATAGCCAATGGTGATGTATTTGAGAAAGGGGGGGTTAACACTTCGGTGGTTCATGGAAAAGTAACCGATGCGATGCGCACCCAACTCAAGATGGAGGGGGATAGCTGGTTTGCCTGTGGCCTGAGCTTAGTAATTCACCCGGTCAATCCGTTTGTGCCCACGGTACACGCAAACTGGCGCTATTTTGAATGCCACAATACGGAAGGAAAAATTGCTGATCAATGGTTCGGCGGCGGTGCGGACCTTACGCCTTATTATTTGTTTGAAGACGATGCACGCCATTTTCATCAAACATTGAGAAATGCTATGACGCCCTTTGGTGCGGAGTTGTATCCAAAGTTTAAGCAACAATGCGATAGTTATTTTACCAATAGCCATCGGGATAACGAAATGCGCGGTATTGGCGGCGTATTTTATGACTACCTGCGTCCGCAGGATGAACAAGATGCAGACCGCTTATTCGCATTTCAGCAGGCGAATGGGAATGCTTTTCTTGCTGCCTATCTTCCCATCGTTGTTAAGAGAAAAAATAACGTATGGAACGAAAGACATAAACACTGGCAGGAAATACGACGCGGACGATATGTTGAATTTAACCTGATTCACGACCGGGGAACCTTGTTTGGATTAAGAACCAATGGAAGAACGGAAAGCATACTCATGAGCCTTCCACCCACTGTGCGGTTTGAGTACAACTTTCATCCCGAAGCAGGGAGTGAGGAAGATAAACTGTTGCAGGTGTGTTTGCATCCGCGGCAGTGGGTGGAGTAAATTAAATCCGAAGCCGGCAAATCAAAATTTCACTGAAGGCTAAGAGCCTGATGAGTAAAAAATTACAATCTAAAATTTTAAATAGCCCACATGCATCTACTCCACCGAAATCGTACACTTCGCCGAAGCGCTGCCATCCGCAGCATGGTTGCCGAAACGTTATTAACGCCAAATGACTTTATTGCACCACTGTTTATAGACGAAGGGGAAGGTGTTGCCTTCGAAATACCTTCGATGCCGGGATATTTCCGCTATTCTGTTGACCATACAATTAAGGAGGTGAAGACGCTATGGGGCATGGGTATAAAAAGCGTTTTGCTTTTTATCAGGTGCAGGGATGAATGGAAGGACAATACGGGAAAGGAAGCATGGAACGAAAACGGCCTCATGCAGCGGAGTATTAAAGCGATAAAAGATGCAGTACCGGAAATGGTGGTGATGACTGATGTGGCATTGGATCCCTATTCGGAATTCGGACACGATGGTATTGTGAAAGACGGGCAGATATTGAACGACGTAACGGTAGACGCTCTGGTGAAGATGAGTTTGAGTCATGCAGCCGCAGGCGCCGATTTTGTGGCGCCGAGTGATATGATGGACGGACGCATTGGCGCTATCCGCCAGGCGTTGGAAACGAATCAGTTCACGCATACCGGCATCATGTCGTACAGCGCAAAATATGCATCCTGCTTTTACGGCCCTTTCCGCGATGCACTCGACAGCGCTCCCGGCTTTGGCGATAAAAAAACTTACCAGATGAATTTTGCCAATCGTTTAGAAGCAATCAATGAAACAATGGCAGATATCAGGGAGGGAGCAGATATCGTAATGGTAAAGCCGGCAATGGCTTACCTGGATATTATACGGGAAGTAAAAAACGCGGTAACCGTTCCTGTGAGTGCGTATCATGTTAGTGGGGAATATGCCATGATAAAAGCTGCCGCACAAATGGGATGGCTTGATGAGCAAAAAGCAATTCTGGAAAGTCTTACCGCTATAAAAAGAGCAGGCGCAGATTTGATTGCCACGTATTTTGCAAAGGAAGCAGCGGGGATGTTAGCTTGAAATAAGGGTGCCCGCTGCAAGTGTACCTCTGAATGAAGAAGTTGCTTCGAAACATCAAAGGGATCAGTTGTTGAGATGGATGCGGTGACGAATAATGCTGCTAACCACGATTTCTTTGATATGATAATATAGAAAATCACAGCTGCCCTGTTGCATAAATGCGTTGCAATGATGGCAAAATGAATAGTAACAGAATAATAACCCGACAACAATATTTCACATTTATCTTCTCCGTTAAACCATGAACATTTCATCAAGCAAAACACTATTTGAACGTGCTCAGCAGTCTATACCCGGTGGCGTTAATTCGCCGGTAAGGGCTTTTAAGAGTGTAGGCGGAACACCCGTTTTTATTGATAGCGCCAAAGGAGCATACCTGCATGATGCTGATGGCAATAAGTATATTGATTTCATCAACTCCTGGGGTCCGATGATATTGGGTCATGCTCATGAGCCGGTAATTCGTGCCATTGAGGAAAAAGCCGCCGGTTCTACTTCCTTTGGAGCTCCCACCCAATTAGAAATTGAAATAGCCGAACTCATTAAAAAAATGGCACCGGGCATTGATCTGATCAGAATGGTGAGCAGCGGAACTGAAGCCTGCATGAGTGCAATACGCCTGGCGAGAGGCTACACCGGAAGAAACAAGTTCATAAAATTTGAAGGTTGTTATCATGGTCATGCAGATTGCTTCCTGGTAAAAGCAGGAAGCGGAGTGGCCACTTTTAATATACAAAAAGTGCCGGGTGTTACAGCAGGCGTTGCAGCAGATACCCTCACCTGCTCATACAATGATATTGCTGCCGTGGAGAGCCTGGTGGCAGCGCATAAGAACGAAATAGCCGCCATAATCATAGAACCCGTAGCTGGAAATATGGGATGCGTTTTACCCAACGAAGGATATTTGCAGGCACTCCGAAAAATTTGCGACCGCGAGAAAATACTGTTGATCTTTGATGAAGTGATGACCGGCTTCAGATTGGCTAAAGGTGGCGCGCAGGAGAAGTTTGGTGTAACTGCTGATTTGATTACGTACGGAAAGATTATTGGAGCGGGCATGCCCGTTGGGGCTTTTGCCGGACGAAAAGAAATTATGCAGCATATCGCTCCGGTTGGGGCGGTGTACCAGGCAGGAACCTTAAGTGGTAACCCTTTGGCAATGATTGCAGGCTATACCCTTCTTTCTGAACTAAATGCTCATCCGGAAATTTACGAGGAGTTGGAAAAGAAAGGAGCTTACCTGGAAAAGGGGTTAAGGGAAGTGCTAAGCCCCAAACCCTATCCATTTACCATCAATCGCGTGGGAAGTATGATCAGCGTTTTTTTCAGCGCTAATGAGGTTTGTGACTTTGCCGGAGCAACTGCAGCAAATATTGAAGTTTTCAATAAATTTTTCCACCATATGCTGGATTGTGGTGTATATTTGCCCCCTTCCGCTTTTGAAACCTGGTTCATCAGCAATGCCATTACCTATCAAGACCTGGACCGTACCATAGAAGCTGCGTCCCGTTTTTGATCCATCATATCAATAGAGGTCACCCTGAGTGACCTTTATCATTTTAAAGTATCAAGCATACCTATCATCATGAAAAAATCTTCTGAAAAACAAGGTGTTTTGTTAATGAATCTCGGCTCGCCCGATTCTACAGAAGTAAAAGACGTCAGGCGCTACCTGATGGAGTTTTTAATGGACGGCAGGGTAATTGACTACGCCTATCCCTGGAGGCTACTGCTGGTAGGCGGTATAATCGTGCCGTTTCGCGCGGCAAAATCGGCTGCGGCGTATCGCTCTGTCTGGACCGACGAAGGCTCTCCCTTAATTGTTATTAGCCGGCAGTTACAGGAGGCAGTACAACAGTTACTGGATATGCCGGTTGAATTGGCGATGCGATACGGAAATCCCACGGTGGCAGCAGCTTATGATAATTTGATGAAGCGCCAGCCGGGTATTGAAGAGGTTATTGCCGTTCCCCTCTATCCGCATTTCGCCATGTCGTCGTATGAAACAGCGGTAGAACATGCAAAAAGGGTACATGAGAAAGGCCGGTATCCGTTTTCGCTTTCGTTTATCAAACCCTTTTACAACGAACCGAACTATTTGCAGGCCTTAGAAGAAAGCATCACTCCCTTTTTGCATCAGGAATTTGATCATCTGCTTTTTAGCTATCATGGTGTTCCAAAAAGACATCTGATAAAGTCCGACATCACGGGCAACCACTGCCTCAGGAGCGGCGATTGCTGTCAGACAGCATCTCCGGCTCATACGGTTTGCTACCGGCACCAGTGCCTCGAAACCACACGGCTCTTAATCGAAAAACTGAATATCCCCGAAAGCAAATACAGCGTTTCCTTTCAATCCAGGTTGGGGAGCGGATGGCTGGAGCCTTTCACCGATACCAGGCTGGCAGCTTTGCCAGGGGAAGGGAAAAAGAAAATTCTGGTAATTTGTCCGGCTTTTGTCAGCGACTGCCTGGAAACGCTTGAAGAAATTGCCGTGGA
>JADZFY010000307.1 GCA_020854215.1 Chitinophagaceae bacterium
GCCACTCCATTGCCAATAATATTGGTGATAGCGCGTGCCTCACTCATAAATTTATCTACCGCCAGTAAAAATGCCAATCCTTCCAGTGGAATTTTGTGCAACGCAGTGAGTGTAGAGGCAAGAATGATAAAGCCGCTGCCCGTTACACCGGCGGCGCCTTTGGATGTAATCATAAGTATTCCCACAATGGAAAGCATTTCCCAACCGGACAAATGTACATTGTACAATTGGGCAAGAAATATTACCGCCATCGAAAGATAGATAGAAGTACCATCCAGATTAAAAGAATACCCGGTGGGTACAACCAGTCCTACAACAGGTTTGCTGCATCCCATCTTTTCCAGTTTAATCATCAATGAAGGAAGTGCTGTTTCCGACGACGATGTACCTAACACAATCAGGAGTTCTTCCTGAATAATACGCAAGAATTTTAAAATGCTTAATTTATAAAAACGAAGGATCAGTCCTAATACGATAAAAACAAAAACAGCCATTGTTCCGTACATCGTGAGCATGAGTTTACCCAACGGGATAAGTGTTTTAACGCCATATCGTCCTACAGTATACGCCATGCCTCCAAATGCCCCAACAGGAGCAAGGTACATAACATACTTCAGCGCTTTGAAGACGAGGTTAGTTGCTTTAACTAACAGTGGAGTTATGCGCTCCTGGTGTTTGCTCATGCTCAGCAATACACCACACACAATGGCAACAATAAGAACCTGGAGAGTAAAATTCTCTTTCAGAAAATGGAGCCAGCTAAAGTCGGCAGGATTTCGTTGATATGCAGATGCATCCTGAATAGGTAGTCCCGTTTTATCAATCTTTCCAGGTTGCACAATATTAGCAAATACAATTCCGATAGCCAATGCCAGTGTAGTTACAATTTCAAAATAAATTACCGCCTTTAAGCCGATTTTGCCCACCTTTTTCAGGTTGCCCATTCCTGTTATACCCAGTACAATAGTGAGAAAAATGATTGGACCTATAAATAACTTAATCAATTGGATGAAACCAGTGCCCAGCCATTCTGTTTTTATTGCCGTATCCGGAAAAAAATAACCCAGCAACACGGCAAAAATAATCGCCAGTAAAACCCAGAAGGTAAGGTGAGAAACAATCTTTTTCGCTACTTCTTTTAATGGCATGCCAGTCTTATTAAAATAGGGTCAATAGAAATTTTAAATGTAATATAAAAAACCCGCCAGACTGATACGTAAAGATTCTTTCTGTTGCAAAACGGGTAAAAATGAATATTGCCTTTATTTTTGAAGAAACACGGAAACAATGAAGGTGGATATTAATACAATAGAAGAGTTCTTTTTTATTGGTGTTGCAGGTGCGGGTATGAGCGCACTGGCACAGTATATTGCCGGAATGGGAAAAAGGGTGTCGGGCTCCGACAGGTATTTTTCGTCTGAAGTAATGAGTGAAATTCAGGTAAAACTTCAGGAAACGGGCGTTCGATGTTTTAAACAGGATGGAGAAGGTATTACGGCAGATACGGGGCTTGTAGTAGTATCTACGGCGGTTGAAGACACCGTTTATGAGGTTCAGAAAGCAAAGCAGCTGGGGATACCGATTTTGAAACGCTCTGAGCTACTCGCGCAAATCGTAAGAGGTAGAAAGACCATAGCAGTAGGAGGAACATCAGGAAAAAGTACAACCAGCGCTATGTTGTTTGATATTCTGTGTCACGCCGGTATGCGCCCCGGCATTATCAGTGGTGCGGGATTGGTAAGTCTGATTCGCGAAGGAAAAATAGGTAATGCAGCCACTGGGAGCGGTGAATGGCTGGTAATTGAAGCTGATGAAAGTGATGGGTCTATCGTGCAATACGAGGCGGAAATAGGTGTATTGCTCAATATAGATAAAGATCATCAGGAAATTGACGCCTTGATGGACATTTTTGATCAATTCAGGCGAAATACAAAAAGCCGGTTTATAGTTAATCAGTCCCATCCTTTAGCGGCAAAACTTTCTACCGAAACTACCTTCAATTTTTCCACAGATAGCGGGTCCAACGCCGGGTATATTGCAAGTGGGTATAGTCAGGAGGGGATTTGTATCCGATTCCTGATCAATGGAGTACCTTTTGCTTTAAATACTATTGGCCGGCACAATATGGAAAATGCTTTGGCAGCAGTGGCAGTTGCGGGATCTTTGGGCATTGATTTAACCGTTGCCGCTGCGGCATTGGCAAAGTATGAAGGCATATACCGGAGGCATCAGGTAATCGGCAAAAAACACGGCGTGTGGCTTATTGATGATTATGCGCATAATCCCGCTAAATGTGCGGCGTCAATTGCTGCATGCCAGCAGATAGCCCCGAAGGTAATTGCCTGGTTTCAGCCTCACGGTTATGGACCCACGCGATTTTTGCGTAACGACTTTGTAAAAGAAATAGCAGCGGTTTTGCGGCCGGAAGATGAAATCTGGATGAGCGAAATATTTTATGCGGGCGGAACAGCGGTCAAAGACATCTCTGCCGCTGATCTGATTCGTGACCTTAAGGCTGAGGGGCGAAACGCCTATTTTACAGAACGGCGCGACGATTTGATCGGGGAGATGCGCACTCATCTTTCTGATAACTGTGTATTATTATTGATGGGCGCGAGAGACCCGTCGCTGGAAAAATTTGCCACGGAAGTTTGGGAAGAATTATAATTGGCAAGCCGGGTACCCAACTCCTCAGGCATATACTTTAGTTCCCCGTTTTATATTCCACCAAATTCCTTTGTAAAAAGATTGAAGATGACTAAATTTTCGCATTAGTACAAATTGGATGGTGGTAGCAGGTACGGTTAGCACAGAAAAGAAAAAAAGGAAGACTGCGCATTGCATCACACTACTGTTCTGGCACATGAACCGGATACGGTTCCGCGTATTATAAAAAACCTGGATGGCACTTTTGCGGTAAGGGCGTATTCTTGCTTTGTTGTATACCACTGCCCTGGGCTGGTAAAGGATTTTGTACCCGCTTTTCAGAATACGCGCACTGAAATCAGAATCGTCAAAATACACAAAAAAATGGGGTGGTAGAATTCCCGATTGTGCGATAATATTTTTCTTAATCATCATTGCACCACTATAGGCTCCGTTCGTATATAACGGAATATCGAACTGCCCTTTATCCTCTGCCTGGTAGCCAACGATATGGTTCCTTCCGGTAAAGATATTCAGGGAGTTATACCCGGCATATTGAATTTCGTTCTTTTTATAAAAAGAACGAATCTTAGGACAAGTAACCCCAAGGTTGTGGTCCGTTAAAAATGGAGCTAATAACTCATCCAGCGTGTTTTTTGAAAGTTCGGTATGGTTATTTACCAACAGAACAAAGTCACCCTTTGCCTGTTGAATGGCTCGTGTTACGATGTTTTCACGATGCCCGTCGGCTTTCAGGATACGCATATTAGGATAGTTGCCTGCGTAAATTTGTGCCGTGGGATCAGCTGCAGAACCCATGTCACAAACCAGAGTTTCATAATGTTTATAGTTTAGTTCCCGGGTAGATTCCAGAAATTGGCAGGTAATTTCCGTTTGGTTCCAGTTCAATGTGATAATCGAAACGAAAGGCTGAGCTTTAACAAGTATAAATTTTTTCTCCGTCATATTTCTCTCTGATTATTAAAGTAACAATAGGGTTGAGAAATAATGGATTTAAATGTGTTCTTCTACATTCGGTATTGGAAGGATATTTGGCTTAAGCGGATAGGGTACGAAGCTGGTGCCGGGCAATTGCAATGAAATCGGCCAACGATTAAATAAAATAAAAGTAGCAAATTAATACCTTCTGACTGTAGGAAGGGGGTTGTAGTTGAGTGTACCGGCAAGGATTTTATCATATGTTATTTTTTTTCGTAAGAATTTATTTATCAATGGCAATTTGGAAACACAAGAAGGTTATAAGGTGTATTGCCGGCTTCATTACGACGTGTGATATAAAAGAAATGCGATATTGATGCACTACTTCAATAGCTATTGCAACGTGGTGCTACGAAAATTTTTGCTTTTGAAAAGGTTTTGCTTTTTCGTTTAGGGGCAGTGTTTAGTTAAAGTATATGTTTAATTATCACGTTTTTATCTCCGTTCATGTGCAAATTGGCCAATTTTTCTATGAATAAAGTTTTCCACTTTTAGTATTTCTTAACTATTTGGTACAGTCCTTGCATTGTTGTTCAGACTTGATTAAACATACTAAATCCAGTTACTATGCGTAAAATCTACTATTTGCTTTTTCGCAGGAATGAAGTGTGTGCCTATGTTGAATGATAATCTATAGATGAGGCACCGAATACCGTACATCATTGTTAAACCACTAATATTTCCTGAAAAATCATGATCCAGAACCAAAAACGTAAAATCTACTCCCAGATTAATTTAAGAAAGACATTTTCCTTTTTAGCTGTTTTAGTTTCGTTTCTTGCGATTAGTATACAGACTTCGTTTGGCCAGTATCAAAAAACACAGAAGGCGGTAAACTACAATGTTCATAGCAACATTGGTGGCTTTTATGAATCTCTTCCTGTGGATTACGCATCGAACCCCACAAAAAAGTATCCATTAATAATTTTTCTCCATGGGGTAGGAGAACTTGGGAACGGAACAACCCAATTATCTTTAGTATTAAAGAATGCGATTCCCAAACAACTGAACGCAGGAACCTTCCCTTCGTCGTTTACCGTTGGGGGTGAGAAGTTTTCCTTTATTGTGATATCACCCCAGTTTAAAGTCAGTTCGGATATGGTGAATGCAATACAGGCGATGATTGATTATTGCACGAAACATTACCGAGTTGATGCTTCCCGTATATACCTGACCGGTTTAAGTTTAGGTGGCAAACGTACGTGGGACTTCCCTGCTTCTACTTTAGACAGAGCGGGTATGTTAGCGGCTATAGTACCGGTTTGCTCAGGTGCAACAGGTACCGCAACGCAAATTACCAATGTTACCCAGGCAAAACTTCCAATGTGGTTCTTAAACAATTCAGGAGATCCTTACATTTCTGCCACTAAGGCTCAGGATCTGGTAAATGCAGTGAACGCAAAGATGGTTTCACCCAAAGCAAAAATTACAATTCACAATCAAAGCGGACATGACGCGTGGACTAAATCGTATGATCCTAATTTTAGAGAAGGAGGCATGAATGTTTACGAATGGATGTTGTCCTATAAAAGAGGAGACTCTCAAACCCCACCACCGGCCTCTCCAATTGTAAATGTCGGCTCTGACCAGGTCATTACATTGCCATCAAATAGTGTAACCCTTGATGGTAGCAAGTCTGCTGCCGGATCTGGTACCATAACCAGTTACGCGTGGTCCAAAGTATCAGGCCCCGCCGCTACAATTACTAGTCCTGCTTCAGCAAAAACCACCGTTACATCTATGCAGGCTGGTTCCTACCAGTTTAAACTTACTGTTAAAAACAGCAACGGAATCTCTGCAAGTGCTAATGTTACGGTTACTGTTAATGAGGCAGCGATTTCATTACAGTCAAATGCAGGTCCGAATATGACGATCACCTTGCCAGCCAGCAGTGTTACCGTTGATGGCGTTAATTCCACCTACCCGGCAGGATCCACCTTCAAATGGGAGAAGAGAGACGGTCCTGCAGGTGGTACGATTACCAATCCTACGTCGTTGAAAACGACTATTACGGGGCTATCAAATGTTGGGGATTACAGATTCCAGTTGCAGATTACAGATAAGAATGTCAATATTTCTGGTTCTTCTATGCACGTTATTGTTCAAGATGCACCTCAATCAAATGATCCATTGCAGTCGAATGCAGGTCCGAATAAGACGATCACCTTGCCAACCAGTAGTGTGACCGTAGATGGCGTTAATTCCACCTACCCGGCGGGATCCACCTTCAAATGGGAGAAGAGAGACGGTCCTGCAGGTGGTACGATTACCAATCCTACGTCGTTGAAAACGACTATTACGGGGCTATCGAATGCTGGGGATTACAGATTCCAGTTGCAAATTACTGATAAGAATGGTAATTTTTCTGCCACTTCAATGCATGTGATTGTTAAAGAGGCTCCCGGGAATGTTGGTAATACACCTTTGCATGCCGATGCGGGTCCCAATCAAACCATAACCCTCCCGGAGACTGAAATCAAGTTAAATGGTAGTGCTAATTCCACAGCTCCTGAAGGCAGCACCCATACCTGGAGTCAAACAGCCGGTCCTGTAACAGCAAAAATTGCAGCACCGTGGAGCATTGGTACGAACGTTACCGGGCTAACCAAGGCTGGTACATATCAATTTAAGTTAGAACTAAAAGACAAAGACGGTAACACAGATGCAGCGTCCATGTATGTGTATGTTAAATCCGCAGAAAGCACACCGGTTATTCCGTTACATGCCGATGCAGGCCCCAATCAAACGATAACACTTCCTGTGACGACGGTTAAACTTAACGGTAGTCAAAATTCGACTGCCCCTATAGGTAGTACGCATACCTGGTCACAGTCAACCGGCCCCGTTCAAGCAAAAATTGCTGCACCATGGAGTATTGGAACAGATGTAACCGGACTAACTGTAACGGGTGATTATGCATTCCGTCTGTTACTAAGAGATGCCGATGGCAATGAAGATGTTTCTTATGTTACGATTACTGTTAAATCTGCAGCATCCGCACGAACAATGGGAAGTTCAGCGTCGAATAACACACAAAGTCAACCTGTTCAGGCGGCAACACCGGATATCTTGACTTCATCAACAGAGTTAGAAGTAAAGATTAACCCCAACCCCGTTCAATCGAATATGAACATTTGGATAAGTGGAAAACCTTCAGGAAAAGCTAGTGTGAAACTGTATAATCTGAGTGGGCAGGTGCTGTTGCAACAAGATTTCGTGAAGAGCGGTGCAGGAACGGTTAATAAGTCGTTCAATGTATCAAAACTTTCACCAGGTACTTATATTGCACAGATAATTGTAGATAATCAATTCAAGAAAACTGTAAAGTTCTTGAAGCAATAAGGTTTTATGGAGTGAACAATACAGTTCAACTGCCTCCGGGATATCCATTCCGGAGGCAGTTTTGTTTATTCACATGGATGAAGACTGGTAATGAGGGGCTATGGTTTCAGATTTCCTTATCAGGTTGAGTCTGCCGGATTGTATGTACTTGTTGATGACCTTTTGAAAACGGCGTGAAGTCTCCATTTCAAGAATGGAGAACTCCTGATTGTTTGCAGTTCTATAAGCTGAAACTGCTATGAAAATGTTTTTTCTGAATTTGGTTATCGGTGATTGAAAGCACCAGGTTTGTGGTATAACGCAGGATTGTATATCACCCTTTAATAAATGGGGGAAATAAAAAAGCGGCCGACATCAATCGGCCGCCACTCAAGGTTATCATTCAATTTATTTTCATCGTGTGCGCCTTCAGAGGTTCAATGGCGTGTAGCCAAAAGTTTGGATCACAAATACCAATAAAAAGAATAGGCTGAAAATAAGCTGGAACTATTGTACTAACGTAATCTCTCCGAGGTCTGTGGTTTCTCCGTCTTTTACTTCTACCCCTTCTTTCGTGGCATTTTTGTAAGGGGCTTTGGCTTCAATGATCAGTTTATATGTTCCAGGTTTGGCATCGCCAATTTCAAACGCACCATTGGAAACGTCCGTCTTGAGCGTATCAGTACCTGAAATTGCCCATGCCCTAACTGCTGCATCTGCAGGGCTAACTGTACCCTTTACCGATCCGTTTGTGATTGCTTTAAATGCAAATAATCCTGCGGCAACAATACTAAGTGCCGTCAATGTGAGCCTTGTTTTTTTCATAATGCTGGAATTTATTGTTTTTACAATTGGTTACAATCTAACTCCAGGAAATTTGATTAGGTGGGATGACTGTCTATATCCAACTATTATGCCAAACAAAAACTCATGTGACTTCATCCCTGATAAAAGCTGAACGTAGCATATCACTGCAATTACCCGTCACACAGCGCGTGATAGAAGCATATTAGGTTTTGCACAGCGGTGTATATCCGTGGCAGTAGCTCTGCTTCTGTTTTATTATATTTGCCGCGTTCTGCAAATACTAAAATCATTAGCATACATTTGTTGATGTCGGGTTTGCTGATAAACTATAGTTATATATGGCCGAAATAAAACAAGACCTGTTTGAATACACGGAAGAATCTATCAAATCGCTTGACTGGCGGGAGCATATCCGTCTCCGTCCCGGAATGTATATTGGTAAACTGGGTGATGGCAGCAGCCCCGATGATGGTATATATGTGCTGTTGAAAGAAGTGCTCGATAACTGCATAGATGAGCACATGATGGGCTACGGTAAACAAATTGACATTGTGGTGGAAGGTAAAACCGTAACTGTGCGTGATTTTGGAAGAGGTATTCCCTTAGGTAAAGTGGTAGACGTGGTAAGTAAAATCAATACGGGCGCTAAATACGATAGTAAAGCATTTCAGAAATCGGTAGGGCTGAACGGTGTGGGAACCAAAGCCGTTAATGCGCTGAGTAATTATTTTAAGGTGATGGCCGTGAGAGAGGGCAAACAGAAAACTGCCGAATTTGAAAGAGGAGTGTTGATTAAAGAATACAAGGAGTCCAAAACAGACGAAACCAATGGAACACTCGTAACCTTTATCCCTGATGATACGGTATTCAGAAATTTTCATTTTCAATCGGAGTATATTGATAACCTTTTGTGGAATTACTGTTTTCTCAACGCCGGATTAATCATAACCTTTAACGGCAAAAAATATATCAGTAAGAACGGGTTGCTGGACATGCTGCAACGCAAAACCAATGCAGATGAAATCCGTTATCCTATTATCCATCTAAAGGGCGACGATATTGAATTGGCAATTACCCATAACAATGACTATGGCGAAGAGATATTTAGTTTTGTAAACGGACAATACACTACGCAGGGCGGCACTCACCAGCAGGCCTTTCGGGAAGCCTATGTAAAAGTAGTTCGTGATTTCTTTAAAAAAGACTACGACGTAACCGATATACGGCAAAGCATAGTGGCCGCAGTAGCTGTACGCGTAATTGAACCGGTATTTGAAAGTCAGACGAAAACAAAGCTGGGATCACAATATATTCAGGAAGGGGGTATCAGCATGAGGAACTTTCTGCATGAATTTCTATCCCGCGAGCTGGATAATTTTTTACATAAAAACCCTACGATTGCCGATGCGTTAAAACGACGCATTGAACAGAGTGAACGGGAACGAAAGGATCTGGCCGGAATAAAAAAGTTGGCCAATGAACGAGCTAAAAAAGCTAACCTCCACAATCGAAAACTTCGCGATTGCCGAATTCATTTGAATGATGATCCGCCCAACAATAAAGGCAGAGAGGCTTTTCATGAACGACAACTTGAAAGTACAATTTTTATTACGGAAGGTGACTCCGCCAGTGGTTCCATCACCAAGGCGAGAGATGTAGAAACGCAGGCTGTCTTCAGTCTTAGAGGAAAGCCATTGAACTGTTTTGGGCTTACTAAGAAGGTGGTTTATGAAAATGAAGAATTTAACCTCCTGCAGCATGCGTTGAATATTGAAGAAGGAATTGAAGGACTGAGGTACAATAATATCGTAGTAGCAACGGATGCCGATGTAGATGGCATGCATATCCGCCTGTTACTGCTCACTTTCTTTTTACAATTCTTTCCCGATCTGGTGAAGAATGGTCATGTTTATATCCTCGAAACTCCATTATTCAGAGTGCGTAACAAACAGGAAACCATTTATTGCTACGATGAAGCAGAGAAATTAGCCGCTGTGAAAAAGCTCGGTGCTAAACCGGAAATTACCCGCTTTAAAGGTTTGGGAGAAATTTCTCCGGATGAATTTGGGCGGTTTATTGGTTCGGATATGCGGAAGCAGCCAGTTATGGTGATGCCGGAAACCCATTTGCAGCAATTACTCGAATATTATATGGGTAAGAATACGCAAGACCGGCAGGACTTTATTATTGATAATTTACGTGTGGAAATAGATATGGCCAACGATCACCAGGTGTCTTAACGATATACGAAGCCGATTGTGATGTTGTAATTTTTTTTAGAATTAAAAAACGTACATGATACATATAGTTTTCAATGAGGCAGATGTTAACGTATTGAATAAAGCGATTGAACTGGACGCAACGCTTCAGGGCACCGTTGTACAAATTAAAGACGATTACGCGGTGGGGCCTCTCGGAGATGTGTACAGAGGAGAAGGAATAGCAACAAGAAGGGAGTGGTGGATACAGGTGCTGGCAGGGGGCGACTATGACGGGAAAGCCGATGAGGGCTCGGCGGTAGATGATAATAAAACAGCGGCAGAGCTGGTAGGAACCTTGCGCCGCAATCCCGATGAAATCATCTGGATTTGGGCGGCACAAAATAAACACGACGTTTGCGGATACTACTGGCTGTTACATTTTTTGAAAGAATTTCAGGGCAGAATATTTATCCTGTATTTAAACAACCTTCCATTTTTTAATGAAAAGGGAAGTATTTTTTATCCCACCTGGTTGCATACCATTCCACCCCGGGAGTTTTTGAAAGCAAAAAAGTTAGCACGCCCCATTACATTAAGCGAATTTGAAATGGATCCGGATGAGTGGACAAGGCTATGTAATGAGAACAAAGGTGTACGACTGCTGGAGGGTGGTAAAAAATTGGTGCAGCGCGACTATGATTTTTATGACGTGGAGCTGAAACAGTTTATTTCCAAAGACTGGCAGAAAGCAGGAAAAATTATTGGACAGTTCCTGTCGAAAGGAAAGCATACTACCGGCGATGCTTACCTGTTATGGAGGTTGAAAACAATCATCTCCGGCGGAGAATATGATATTCAGGGTGAACCAAAACAAATGAAGGATTTTGAAATTAAACGTAAAGCGGATATTGTGGAACAGGTGAATGGATAATTTACACGGGGGTAATGGAAGCACGGAAGATTGATGGAGACGGAAGCGAAATGTATTAAACAATCAATGGCTATTCATAAAGAATTGAGATATATAGTATGAGTAAGAATGATTTATTGGGAAACGACTCGGGTATTCAGGGGCAATATAAAACCTGGTTCCTCGATTATGCTTCCTATGTAATTTTGGAACGAGCCGTTCCTGCAATTGAAGACGGGTTAAAACCAGTACAGCGCCGTATCCTGCATGCCATGAAGGAAATGGATGACGGGCGCTTTAATAAAGTAGCCAATATTATCGGGCAGTCTATGCAATACCATCCCCATGGGGATGCTTCTATCGGAGATGCACTTGTTAATCTGGGGCAAAAGGACCTGCTCATTGAAACACAGGGAAACTGGGGAGACGTGCGTACCGGCGATGATGCCGCAGCACCCCGTTATATAGAGGCCCGATTAAGCAAGTTTGCACTGGACGTGGCCTTTAACGCAAAAACAACCGACTGGCAACTGAGCTATGACGGCAGAAAGAATGAACCGGTCACCCTGCCCATGAAGTTTCCACTTTTGTTAGCGCAGGGTGCAGAAGGAATTGCTGTAGGCTTGTCAACCAAAATTCTGCCTCACAATTTTTGTGAGATCATCGAGGCGGCTATCAGGCATTTGCGTGGTAAAAAATTTGAACTGCTGCCCGACTTTCAAACCGGGGGTATGATAGATGCCACCCATTACAATGAAGGAAAAAGGGGCGGAAAAGTAAAAGTGCGGGCACATATTGAAGAGTTGGATAAGAAAACACTGGTGATTCGTGATGTGCCTTATGGCGTTACAACGCGACAATTGATGGATTCTATTGTGAAGGCGAATGATCAGGGAAAAATAAAAATCAAGAAGGTAACTGATAACACGGCGGCAGATGTTGAAGTGCAGATTGATCTCGCCCCCGGGATATCTACTGATATCACCATTGATGCGCTTTATGCTTTTACGGATTGTGAAATCAGCATTTCGCCCAATACCTGCGTGATCGCCGGTGAAAAGCCACGGTTCATTTCTGTTCATGACCTGCTGCGTTCATCTGCCGATCTTACCAAATCGTTGTTGAAAAAGGAACTGGAGATCAAATTAGCAGAGTTACAGGACAAGTGGCATTTCACTTCTCTTGAAAAAATATTTTTTGAAGAGAAAATCTACAAAGAATTAGAGAAGAAATATGAAACATGGGAAAAGGTGCTGCTGGCTATTGATAAAGCTTTCGTTCCTTTTAAAAAGCAATTGAAAAAAGAAATATCGAAAGAAGATATTATTAAATTAACGGAGAAGCCGGTACGCAGAATTTACAAGCTGGACATTGACGAATTGAATGCGCAGATAAAGAATATTGATGCGGAAATTAAACAGGTAAAATACGACCTGGACAACCTCACCGATTTTGCCGTTGCCTATTTTGAAAACCTGCTAAAAAAATATGGTAAAGGCAGGGAGCGTAAAACCGAGATCAAACTATTTGAGTCAATACAGGCTAACCAGGTGGCAATTGCCAATGCAAAATTATATGTAAACCGTGCAGAAGGATTTATAGGTACCGGATTGAAGAAAGATGAATTTGTAGAAGATTGCTCAGACCTGGATGATGTTATCGCATTCACTAAGTCTGGTATTATGAAGATAGTAAGGGTTGCGGATAAAGTGTTTATTGGGAAGGACATTCTGCACGTAGCCGTTTTCCGGAAAAACGATGAGCGGACAACCTATAACCTGATTTACCTGGATGGGAAATCCGGAGTCAGTTACGCAAAACGTTTCAACGTTACCGGTATTACACGCGATAAAGAGTATGACCTTACCAAAGGTACCGACAAAAGCAGGATACACTATTTGTCGGTTAATCCTAACGGAGAAGCAGAGGTGGTGAAAATTGTGCTTAGTCCGTCATCGAGTGCACGCAATAAAGAGTTGCTATTCTATTTTGAAGAGATGGATATCAAGGGACGAAGCAGCATGGGAAACCAGGTTACTAAGTACCCTGTTAAATCGGTGAAGTTTAAAGAGGCAGGACGATCCACTTTAAGTGGCGTTAAGTTATGGTTTGATGATGGTTTTGGCAGGCTGAATACGGAAGAAAAAGGACAGTTCCTTGGGTCATTCGAAAGTGAAGACCGGTTGCTGGTGATATATAATGATGGCAATTATGAAATTACCGATACTGAACAGAGTCAGCGTTTTGACGGGGAAAAAATTCTGCTTATCGAAAAATTTGATCCGGAAAAGGTGATTACTGCGGTATATACCGATATGGAGAAATTGCAGTACAATATCAAGAGATTTAAAATTGAAACCACCACGCTGCGCAACAGGTTTTTCTTTATTAAAGAGGGAGAAGGCAATCAACTGGAAGCCGTTACAACAGATGAAGCACCACTGCTGGTGATGCAGAGTGGCAGGGGAACCCAAATACGAAAAGCAAAAATTAAAGTGAACAAAGTAGTGGAAGTGATGGGCTGGAAAGCAGTAGGAGCCAAACTGGCCGATTATACCAAAAGTACGCAGATGGAATGGGAGAAGATACAACCGGATAACAACGTACAACCGGAATTATTTTAGAAATTGGAGCGTGAGATAGGTATGTAACGATATTTCATTTCTCATGAGAGCTGAGTTTTTGATCAATTATTTTTCAAACAGTTATGACGACGAGAATTACTGAACAGCCTTCGCTGTACCGACACTTGGAGAAAATGACAGTAGAGGAACTTACTGCCAATATCAATAAAGAAGACAAGAAAGTGGCTTTCGCCATTGAGGAAGTGCTCCCGCAAATCAACAAGCTCATCCGCGCAATTGTAGGCAAACTGGAGAACGGCGGGAGAATGTTTTATCTCGGTGCCGGAAGCGGCGGGCGCCTTTCTGTATTGGATGTTATTGAGTTGCCAACGACATATGGTATTTCGAAAGGTGTGGTGAATGTAGTTCTTGCCGGAGGTCTGGAGCATTTGATTGAAGCGCCAGAAGAGAAAGAAGATGACACAGAAGCCGGATGGAATGAATTGACAAACCTTCATATTTCCCCACTCGATATTGTAGTGGGCATTTCTGCCAGTGGAACCACGCCGTTTGTATTGTCGGCCTTAAAAGCCTGCCGTGCCGCAGGTATATCAACTGGATGTATTGTAAGTAATCCGATTTCACCCATTGCTGCTGAATCGGATTTTCCGGTGGAAGTAATTACCGGTCCTGAATTTGTAACCGGCAGCACGCGTATGAAATGTGGTACGGCACAGAAAATGATTTTTGATATGATCAGCACCGCCACAATGATACGTTTAGGCCGTGTTGAAGACAACAGTATGGTAAATGTTCTGCTCATCAATGATAAGATTACCGACCGGGCGGTAAAAATATTGATGGAAAAAGCGGGATTAAGCGACTACGATAACGCTAAAACAATCCTCTTAAAATTTGGAAGCGTAAAGAATGCTATGAATGCACTTGAAAGTCAGCGATAATCGAATTTTAGTATTAGCGCAGCCGGAATGCATGCGTCCGGTGTATTGCAATTGGTAGAATCGTTACTTGTCTCTCTGATATCATCTTTCGTCAAACAAAAAGGTAAATGTAAAGGTTCAAATATTCCGCCGGTACTCTGCCCTCCAACCTAATTCGATCCCCTATTGCCCGGCCCCACATCTGTACATTTCAGCCTGATGCAACATTTTACCGTTAAAATTTGCCTTTACAATATCGAAAAACCCCGGAACGCCACATGCTAACCCAACAGGTTTTATGCCTCTGAAAGAATTTCAAACGTTTGCATGACACTTAATGGAAGTAAAGTAGAATTATAATATTAAGTTTACTATCAAACTTATTTCTTCAACCTAAAATTACCTACGCTTATGACACAGCGATTGCTATGGTTAATGGTATGGTTACTGCCATTGTATCTTCCTCTTTCTGCGCAGGGTCAGGGAGGTGTTACCGGAACAGTTCATTCGGAGTCCGGTGATGCCGTTGTTGGCGCTTCTGTAACGGCTCAGAGTACCTCCGGGAACACAAAATCTACTGTGGTTTCCAATGAAAATGGTGCGTTTTCTTTTTCGGGACTGGCGAGTGGCCGGTACACATTTACCGTAAGTTCGGTGGGCTATAATGTGGAAACGGTTTCGGGTACCGTAGGCAGTACCGTGTTGCAACTCCAAATCGTGCTCAAGGTGGCGGCTCAAAGTCTTGAGGATATCGTAGTTGTGGGCTACGGTACGCAGCGTAAACGGGATGTTACCGGCGCTGTTAAATCGGTGAAAGCCGAGGATTTTAACAGGGGTATTGTAAATAATCCCCAGCAATTGTTGCAGGGAAAAGTTGCTGGCGTAAACGTTACATCATCAAGCGGAGAGCCGGGAGCTCCCATCAATATCGTTATTCGCGGAGCGGCCAGTGTGCGCAACAGCAGTGCTCCTCTTTTTGTAATTGACGGTGTTCCTCTTGATAACGCCGGTACGGGTACCGGTGATGCATTAAACTTTCTGAACCCGCAGGACATCGCTTCCATGGATATATTAAAAGATGCATCGGCTACGGCTATCTACGGTTCAAGGGGTGCAAACGGTGTAATCATCATTACCACCAAAAAAGGTAAGGCAGGAACATCCGTGTTAAACTTTACTACCAGTGCCGGTATATCCAATGTTGCACGTAAACTTCCGGTTTTCTCCACCAGCGAATTTAAAAAGCAGGTAGTGGCTGTTGGTGGCGATTTGGAGGATTTTGGTGCGTCCACCAACTGGCAGGATGAAATTTTCAGAACAGGAAATACATTTGAAAATAATTTAACGCTGAGCGGCGGTTCTAATAAACTGGTGTACTATACTTCTCTGAATGCTCAAAATCAAACCGGTATCCTCAAAGGAAGTACTTTGAAAAGATATACCGGCCGGTTTAATGCTACGCAGAAATTCTGGGATGACCGCTTGTCTGTTGATGCAAATCTTACGGCTTCCAATACTAAAAACAGACGTCCATCCATAGGTGGGCTATTGGGAAGTTCAATTGCAAATAATCCTACTTTGCCGGCGCGCGACGCAGAAGGTAACCCCGCAAAGTTTGAAAATGCAAGTAATCCACTACTTGACCTCGAACTTTTCAAAGACATTGCTTCGGTAAATCGGGTGCTGGGAAATATTTCTCCCACTTTAAAAATAATAAAAGGACTTACTTATAAGTTGAATTTTGGTATTGACAATACCACTACAACCAGGGATATCGTTAATTACGCCAATGCGGTTCCGCAAAGAGACGGGAGCTTTGAAACACAAAGCATCCTGTTGAGAAACCGGTTAATTGAGAATTATCTTACCTACACTACGGATATTGGTAAGCACAGTATCTCTGCCTTAGCCGGACATTCTTATCAAAACATTCTGTACCAATATCGCAGTTCCAGTATCAATAAGCTGCCACTTAATGACCTCGACCCGATCTATAACCCCGGAATTGGCCAGGAACTTACGATGGCCAACAACCGTCCTACCGGTAATGCCAATATCAGTGAACTGCAGTCCTATTTTGGTCGCATAAACTATGCGTTTGAAAATAAGTACCTGGTTACGGCGAGCCTCAGAATGGACGGATCTACCAAGTTTGGTGAAAATAACAGATACGGTTATTTCCCCTCCTTTGCATTAGGGTGGAACATCACAGAAGAAGCATTTATGGATAACAGTTTGTTCAGTACGTTGAAACTTCGTGGAGGCTGGGGGATGACGGGTAATCAGGAAATTGACCCCAAATCAACACAGCCGTTATTTAAAACGGAAGTTACCTCAGGTACCAGTTACCCGCTGTATCCATCAGGTGCTTATCCCCCGGGAACATTTTTTGTAAGGTTAGCCAATCCCGATCTGCAGTGGGAGGCAACAAATCAAATCAATATTGGGGTTGATTTCGGCTTATTTAATGGCGACCTGAGTGGTACCATTGACTGGTTTGACAAAACCACTAACAATATTCTTCTGTCTATCCCGCCACAGGATCCTGTGCAACCCGCCGGGGCCTATTATGCTAATATCCCGGGTATGAAAATTAAAAACACGGGGGTAGAAATTGATTTGGCGTATCGCAAAAGAATCAACAGTAACCTTAGTTTTGGCATAGGCGGCAACGCATCATTTATGAAAAATAACGTAACCGGTTCGCCCTACCAGGTAATTTTCTCCGGGTCCGCAACGGGTTCAGGTTTAACAAGCGCCACGCTAAATGGTTATATCAACGGAAACCCCATCGGATCATTTTACCTGCTCAACTTTATCGGTATTGATGAAGACGGACTGAGTAAATATGCAGACACGGATAAAGACGGAATTATTACGCCCAAAGACAGGGTTATTGCGGGAGCTGCGGTACCTAAAACCCTGTACAGCTTTTTTGGTAATCTTGCTTACCGGGGATTCGAATTTATAGTAAACTTTAATGGAGTGAGTGGCAACAAAATATACGACAATACCGCCACTGCCAATTTTTATAAAGCAAAAATTGCCAAGAACAACAACACCACGACCGAAGCCATACAATATCCAGATGAGTCAATTAATAATCCGGCAAGCGTAAGCACCCGTTATTTGAAAGATGGTGGTTATCTCCGGCTTAACAATTTATCGCTGGCGTATAACTTCAGTACCAGCCGTTTAGGAATTCAAAACTGGATTACCAACCTGCGTTTGTCTGTAACCGCCCAAAATCTTTTTGTAATTACAAAATATGATGGATTTGATCCCGAAATCAATTCGGACAGGTCAATAGCCGGAGCGGTATCATACGGGATTGATTATCTGAACTATCCCAAAGCGCGGTCTGTTATTTTCGGTTTAAATCTATCATTCTAAAATTCGATGATTTATGATGAAGAGACTATTTCATATCATGACCATATTTGTGCTTACTGTTGCATTCGGCAGTTGCAGTAAACTCGAAGAACAGGTGCTGGATGAAACTTCCAGCACAGGGGCAACGGACAAAGAAGTGGCGGAGGGTTTGATTGCTCCGGTGTATGCTGTGTTGCCCGGACTGTTCCAGCACACCCGTTATTTTGCGTTGCAGGAAATTTCTACAGATGAAGCAATCTTACCCTACAGAGGAGGTACCGATTGGGGAGATAATGGAATTTACATTTCATTACATAGGCATGAAACCACGAGTTCGGATCCCAACGTGAGAAATGTTTGGAATGACATTACACTCGGTATTTCACGTGCTATTTTGGCTATCAATACGCTTCCGCAAAATAAGGATGCCAATGCCCAATTGTTTTTAGCTGAGGCAAGAGGTATGCGCGCCTATTACAATTTGTTAAGTCTTGATTTGTTTGGCGTAGCGTTTTTAAAGGATGATCCCAAGGTGAATTCTGTTATTTTGCGCGGTAACGATGCGGTGGAATACATCAAATCGGAGTTGGTAGCGATAGAACCCCTGGTGCGTGATGATGTGGGTCCCGGTAGAATAACAAAAGCGGCCGTTTGGGGATTGTTGGCCAGGTTGCATTTGCAGTCTGCCGTTTACCGCGATATTTCCAGTTCTTCCTTCAACTTTACCGGTGAGGATATGGACAAAGTGATTCAATATTGCGACCAGATTATCAATTCTGGAAAATTCCAACTTTCTCCCGAATATTTCGACGTATTTGGCGATGCCAACCATACCAATAAGGAAGTAATTTTTGCGGTTGACCAAAGAGCAAATCTCAACGGGCATAACCGTATGGCTTATTTCTCCCTTTCGGGTGATCAATTTCCTCTTCCCGCCTATCCGGGCGCGAACGGTACTGATGGACCAGGTATTACTTCAGATTTCTACGAAACCTGGGCGGATGCCTATGCTCCCAACGATCCGGCTGATATGGATGGCCGGTTTTTTAAACGCAACCTTGATACTACCGCAACCTGTGTTCCCGCAGCGGACTTTCACATTGATCGCGGAATATTACGCGGACAACAATACGGTTTGATCAGAACCGGTGGCGTGTTTGAAACCTGCCCTAATGGCGATATGAAAGTGGGTAAGTTGTATAACAACACCCGTAATCGTCCGGATTTGCCGGTGTATTTCACTGAGAATATTGACTTTACCGTACCGGGAAGCAATTATAATAATGGATACCGGGTTGAAAAATATGAATTCAGCCGGGGTTCGGTAAGCGGAAGAAATTTTGGCGAACACGACATTATGATTTTGCGTCTGGCTGATATTTACCTGATGCGTGCAGAAGCAAAGTTGAGAAAGGGCGCTGGTAATGAGGCCGCTGCCCTCAGTGATGTTAACACAATACGGGCTTCGAGAACCGCCAGAGTAGTTCCCCCACCATTAACACAAATGAATCTCGATCTGCTGTACCGTGAAAGAGGATTTGAATTGTATTGGGAAAACGTTCGCCGTACCGATATGATTCGCTTCGGCAAGTATGAAGGAACATGGACAGAAAAAACGAATGCTGATCCGCAGAAGAGAATTTTCCCAATTCCGCAAAATGCAATAGATGGTGCATCCAACTTGCCGGATTACCTGGTTCAAAACCCGGGATACTGAGTGCTATTCCCGGCGAATGATGCTTGTGTTTTAGCGGGAGATTATGTCTGATAAAGGAAAAGAGGCGTCTTTCGCGTTGTTTCGGCAACCCAACCAAAAATAAATCTCCGGAGGCTACAGTCCGATTTCAGGATGTAACCTCCGGTTTTTTATTGCATCTGTTATTGTGAAAGCCTCTACTTCAGAAGACGAAGTGCTTCAATTAGTCTTAACTTCGTTTTTATTTTTTAACCGGTATTTTATTTTAAGCATCATGAACTGGAACCATCTCAATTCCGAAACACAGCTAACAGAACTTCTCGAAAAATCTAAAAATAAACCGCAGGTAATTTATAAACACTCTACCCGCTGCAGTACCAGCACCATGGTAAAAAATCGTTTGGAGAGAGAAGCGGCTCCACAGGAAGCCGAATTTTATTTTCTCGATCTTATCGCTAACCGGTCCCTGTCCAATAAAATCGCACAAATATTTTCTGTTACACACGAATCGCCACAGATACTAGTCGTGCGGGATAGTGAATGTGTTTACCATGAGAGCCATTATTCAATTTTCATGGACGAAATTGCGGCCCGCTGCAATCCGGCTTAACATCAAACATTAATAATAAAAAACCCCGTGCTCTTGTCACACGGGGTTCGGTCAGTGTAAATACTTTTCCGGCTTAGTATCTGTAATGCTCAGGTTTAAACGGTCCTGCTTTCGGAATGCCCAGGTAGTTGGCCTGCGTATCGGTAAGTTCGTCCAGCTCCACACCAATTTTTTTCAGGTGTAAGCGTGCAACCTTTTCGTCTAAATGTTTGGGGAGCACGTAAACCTTATGCTCGTAATTTTTGTGATTGGTCCACAATTCAATTTGTGCCAGCGTTTGATTAGTAAATGAATTACTCATCACAAAGCTGGGGTGACCGGTGGCGCAGCCCAAGTTTACAAGGCGGCCTTCTGCCAGTAAAATAATATCTTTTCCGTCAACCGTATAAAGATCAACCTGGGGTTTAATGGTGTCTTTGGTATTGCCATAATTAGAATTCAGCCAGGCTACATCAATTTCAATATCAAAGTGCCCGATATTGCAAACGATGGCTTTATCCTTCATCAGCTTAAAGTGTTCGCCGGTTATCAGGTCGCGACAGCCGCTGGCAGTAACAATAATGTCGGCTTCTTTAACGGCATCTTTCATTTTCTTTACCTCATAGCCATCCATGGCAGCCTGCCGCGCGCAAATCGGATCAATTTCAGTAACAATCACCCGGCAAC
The DNA here is from genome assembly GCA_020854215.1 of Chitinophagaceae bacterium. Classification (GTDB taxonomy): domain Bacteria; phylum Bacteroidota; class Bacteroidia; order Chitinophagales; family Chitinophagaceae; genus Agriterribacter. The sequence continues at coordinate 20,734 of JADZFY010000307.1, forward strand.
CTGCACCCGACAATGATGCAGCGGAACCCTTACCTACATCCCCATAACCACCCACAACGGCTACTTTACCTGCCAGCATAACATCTGTGGCACGACGAATAGAATCTACCAAACTCTCTTTGCAACCGTATTTATTATCAAACTTGGATTTGGTAACGGAATCATTCACATTGATCGCCGGTACGGGCAATGTGCCTTTCTGCATTCTTTCATACAGGCGGTGTACCCCTGTGGTAGTCTCTTCACTAAGTCCCTTTACATGCTGAATCAGTTCGGGATATTTGTCAAACACAATATTCGTGAGGTCGCCACCATCGTCTAATATCATATTCAGTGGACGTTCGGCACTTCCAAAAAACAAAGTTTGTTCTATGCACCATTCTGCCTCTTCATTGGTTTGTCCCTTCCAGGCGTAAACACCAACGCCGGCTGCAGCAATAGCTGCTGCTGCGTGATCCTGGGTAGAAAAAATATTGCAGGAACTCCATTTTACTTCCGCCCCCAATTCAATGAGGGTTTCAATTAATACCGCGGTTTGAATGGTCATGTGCAAGCAACCGGCTATACGGGCGCCTTTTAAGGGCTGTTGCGCACGGTATTCTTCGCGGATAGCCATAAGTCCCGGCATTTCAGCTTCTGCTAATTTAATTTCTTTACGCCCCCATGCGGCCAGGCTAATATCTTTTACCTTATTCGGTAATGAAAAATCAATGGATTTGGAAACCGCTGACATATTTGATTGATTTCGTTGTTATGAAAATATTTTTGTTTGCACCAGAAAGAAACTGCAAATCTACAGCTATAGAACAAAATATTGGTGTTGAACTGATATTTGGGAAAAAAACATGCGTTTTCTACTTTTATAGGAATATTATAAGTGCGAAGGATGAAAAAGACACACCAAAAAGAAAAACTGCCTGCGGGGTTTCCTTTGTTAGACGATAAGGATATTGCGATTTTGCAGATGCTACAGCAAAACGCACGCATAACGGTAAGAGAAATATCCGATGCCATACACCTGAGTACTACCCCGGTGCATGAGCGGATAAAAAGGATGGAAGAAGCGGGTGTGATACGCCAGTATGCCACATTGCTTAACCCCACACAAATAAAAAGAGGGCTAACGGTGATCTGCTACGTGTCGTTGAAACAGCACAACAGAACAGCAGGTGCCCGTTTTATTAAAGCGATTCATGACATGCAGGAGGTAGTGGAGTGTTTTAGCATCTCGGGTGAATTTGATTTTATGCTCAAAGTGATGGTGGAAAATATGGATGCCTATTACGATTTTCACGTGCATAAGTTAGGCGAAGCTGAAAATATCGGACACGTACAAAGTGTTTTTGTGATGGGGATTGTTAAACAAACACACCGGTTGGTGTAAGGGAACGCGAGAAGCGCTTACGGAGAAATGAATAGTGAAGTGTGTAACGACAGACGAAATATGTGAGACTAAAACAAGAAACGCAGGCAATAAGGGGAACGATTTTGGGCGAAAAGCAGCACGAAATAGGAGAATCAGGTTTATTTTTTTATTCTCCCTTTTTTGCACAACACAACAAGCTTATTTTTGTTTTATTAGCATAATTAAACAGCATGAGTGATAGCAGCATCATTATTTTGGCCGGCGTAATTATAGTGGGGGTTTTGGGAGTTTATCTTCTGTTTTATTTCAGGGAAAAGAAGGGGGCAGGAAAAGAAGAAAAGAAGCCTGCTTACGACAGGTCGTTGCAATTACAGGCTTATGAGCGGCTTACCATTCTCACGGAGCGCATTTCGTTAAAGAATTTGGTAGCACGACTATCACCGGCCGGAATGCAGGCTGCCACATACCACTCTTTACTGGTAGAGAGCATCAAACAGGAATACGAATATAACCTGTCACAACAACTGTATATTTCTGCACAGGTATGGCAGGCAATTACCAATTTAAAGGAACAGAATATTTTTATATTGCATCAGTTGGCCAATACTTTGTCTGTAAATGCGTCTGCCACTGATTTGAGTAAACGCGTTCTTGAATTGCTGGATGCCGATCCTAAAACTTCATTACACCAAATTGTACTGGATGCATTGCGTTATGAGGCCCGGCAGGTGATGACCGGCGCCTGATCGGCTTTCTATATAAATTGTTAATAGCACATGCCCGCAACGCATAAAGAAAATAATCACACTATTTTCACGTTCGGCAAAGCGACGGCTAAAATTGTTTATTTGTCATTACATTTGTCGCACTTTCAATAATACTACAATATGAAGTTTTTTTTCCTGCAGATTGCGCAAGATTCCCTCAATAAAGCATTAGCCAGCCAACACGGTATCCCTGAACCGGGAACTGAAATGAATCTTTGGGAGCTGCTGCTGGCAGGAGGCTGGATCATGTTGCCTCTTGCTTTATTGCTGGTGGTAGCCATCTTTTTCTTTTTTGAGCGATTAATTGCAATACGCAATGCCGGCAAACTGGATTATAATTTTATGAGTATTATACGTGATCATATTGTTAGCGGAAATGTAACCGCAGCAAGATCGCTGTCAAAGAATACATTTAACCCGGTGGCGAGAATGATTGACAAAGGATTGCAACGTATCGGAAAACCTATTGACGCTATTGAAAAAAGTATGGAGAACGTGGGTAAGCTGGAAATTTATAAGATGGAACGTAATATTTCCGTTCTGTCATTAATTGCCGGTATAGCGCCTATGTTTGGCTTTTTGGGTACAATTGTGGGTATGGTACAATTATTCTATGGTATTTCTGCGACAGGCGAATACACCCTTAATACCATTGCCGGCGGTATTTATACCAAAATGATTACCTCAGCCAGTGGACTGATTATTGGGCTCCTTGCCTACGTGGGCTATAATTACCTGAATGCGCAGATAGATAAAAATGTAAATCAGATGGAGTCTGCCAGCGCCGAATTTATTGACGTGCTGCAGGAACCGACTAAATAATGTGGAAACCTGCTTTCGGTAGCTGTGGAAGTGACTTAGTTCATAAGACTTAAGAACGGAATGGATTGGTGAAATAGCTTCTTCAGTTTGATTAATTAAAGGGAGAGGGAAATGTGAACAGGTGTTAATTTAAAAAAAGTGGTCGGTAGGCATTGAAATAGCTTCAGACCGCAGTATAACGCGACGAATATATAAGCAATGAATCTGAGAAAAAAATTAAGAGACAGTGCGAAGGTGCATACTGATGCACTCAATGATATATTGTTTATATTGTTGTTGTTTTTTTTGATAGTTTCTACGCTGGCGAACCCCAACGTCATCAAAGTATCGGCACCCAAAGGAAAGAGTGATACCAAATCCAAACAAACAGTGGTGGTATCCATTGATAAAAATAA
>JADZFY010000308.1 GCA_020854215.1 Chitinophagaceae bacterium
ATAACAGCCCGCAAGGGCTTTTTATCTCTACCCGCCAATCCCACACCAATTAGCCCGAAAAATATTTTTTAGTGCCTTACTGAAACCCTTGATGGATAAGGATAATATTTAGTCCCTGAATCGCTGACCCTGTCATCAACAAAAATGTCGCACTCCGTTAATCAAACCCCGGCACCTTCATACATTCTCCGCCTTTTAATGCGGACTGGTGAGCGACTATTCCCGGAACGGTATATGCTAAAGCCTCGTTAATGTTCACTTCCGGACTGCGGTTTTGAATCAGGGCATCAATAAATTCATGGGTGATAAATGTGTGTGAGCCATCATGACCGCTGTTGTGGCGCAGTGGTTCGGGCAGCATATCGGTTTGCCACCATTTCGGTTGTTTATAAAACTCCTCAATTGCGGCCTTATGCTGAAAACCGGCATCATCCCTACCCATTGTATCTGCCGCGTAAACAAGGGTATGTTCTTCTCCTTCTTTCATTGCAGAAAAGAAACTCATCTTATCACCCCGCCATTCACCGCGCTCCACTCCTCTTAAAGCACCGCGCCAGTTTACTTCCACCCGAAACGGGTTCCCTTTGTTGGTTTTAAAGAACGCGGTTTCATTCCAAAATGGATTGTTATAGGGATTGTCTTTTAGTAAAGGGCTGCCATCGCCCCAGCCCATACAACTCACTTCGGTGAGTCTTTCGCCGGTTACTGCAATTAAAAAGGCGGTGCAATGGGTGGGATAATGCATGGGCGGAAATCCGTGCCGCCAGGTGGGGACGCCATTCTCCCAAAACAATACTTCTAATCCGGGATGATTATACTCAGCAGCCGCGCTAAACAGATTGCCAAATTTTCCTTCATGGTACATCTTCTTAACAGAAATGGTATTCTGGCGATAGGTGGTTGTCTCCGCCATCATATAGGTAAGTCCGGTACGTTTCACCGCATCCCGGAGTTCGGCACATTCTTCAAGCGTCATTGCCGCAGGTACGGCACAAAGCACATGTTTGCCTGCATCAAGCGCGGCTAATACATGACGGGCATGGTCAGGCGCACCGGTGGCGATGAAAACCGCGTCAACTCTTTTATTTCGCAGGAGTTGATCCAGCGTCTCATAGGCCTTCTTACATCGGTATGTTTTCATCAGTACTTCCCTGCGATCGGCACGTAAATCACTTACCGCTTCAACAATACAGTTGGGGTGTTCATGAAAATAAAATCCGGCACCGAATCTGCCGCCTACAATACCTATACGGATTTTTCGATCACTAACGGATTCTCCTGCAAATGCAAAACGGGGGTTTATGGCTATTCCAGTACCTGCAATGGCGGCCATGCTGAGAAATTGACGACGGGGCAGTGTCGAATTGTTTTTGTGGATTGATTCAAACATGGTAAGAATTTTACGATCGTATAACTATTTTAGAAACCCATTCACATTTTCTTTGGTTACCAACTGAAAGGGAATGAAAATTTCTTTCTTTTCCACCGGCTCTTTTTTGATGAGCTGAATAGCCAAATCAACTGCACCAGCGCCCTGACCTTTTGCATCCTGGTACACCGTGGCATCCAGTCGTCCATCTTTTACCGCCTGCAAAGCATCGGCAATAGCATCAATACTCACCACCTTCACCTTGTTTTTCAAACCTGCCTGCTCCAGTGCCTGCAAGGCACCCATACCCATTTCATCATTATGCGCGAAAACGGCATTGACTTTATCCCCATAGCTCTGTATCCAGTTTTCCATTAAGTTCATTCCCTTCGCCCTGTCCCATTCGGCGGTTTGCTGCGCGAGAATGTGCAGGTCGTGAAACCTCTCCAACACTTCCTTTGCACCTGCGGTTCTCTTGATTTGCGCCGCCTGCCCCATATAACCTTCCATCATCACAATATTGCCTTTGCCATTCAGCAGTTTGGCAATATGCTCCATCGCTATTTTCCCCGATTCTTCATCGCGGGAACCAACAAATCCGTCAGGCGTGGCTGTAGTTTCCGAATTAACATTAATAACGGGGATGCCTGCGGCCCTGGCTTTTTCAACAGCGGGGGAACTGGCCTCCACTTCACAGGGGTTGAGAATAATTGCGTCTACTTTTTGAGCAATGAAAGTTTCAATCTGTTGCACCTGCTTATCGGCGGTGCGTTGCGCATCACTTACAATCAATTCAATATTTTTTACTTTGGCCTGTGCCTCCATCGCGTCTTTTACATTCACTACAAATTCAGACTGCAGGCTGAGCATGGAAGCGCCTATAACCAATTCATCTGCCCCGGCTTTATTGCCACTTCTGTTGCACGCGTTCAGCAAACCACCGGCTGCGATTAGAAAAAACAGAACTCCTGATTTCATACGTTTCATTGCAATTTTTTAAAGGAGGTAAGATATATGTTTTTTATGATTCCTGTTTCGGAAAAGATAATACCCACTTAAATTTCCATTTTTCAGACAAGACCAATTCCCCTTGCCACGAAAAGGGAGCAGAACCGTCTTCGGCAAAGACCTTTAGCTGTGAGTTGCTTTTTAATGGGGCGCCCGATAAGAATATCAACCGGCTCTTTGCGTTTCGCGTAATTTCTTACGCACCCCTTGCAGTAAATAGGTTGTTATGCCAGTACCAACCAAAATTTGCTGTTAATTGAACGTCCTCCGGGAAAGGTTATATCGGAGTATTGTCAATTACGTGAATTGTGAATACCCATGAAGCCTTTCCGTGTTGGGGTTTTCGTGATGCCACGTGCAGCGTTTCCAACGAACTGTTGTAGCTATTACGGCTTCTTTAAAATTCCGGATCTACAAACCGACTGAATAATAGTAGCGTACAAAATTTCTTCCATTCCATCACTTGTCTCTACTGCATATTTTTTCTGTCGAGCAGCACTGCAACAATAATGATAATGCCTTTTATGATCTGCTGGTAGTAGGAGGAAACGTTGAGCAAATCGAGTCCATTATTAATCACACCGATGATCAACACCCCAATCACCGTGCCGGCTATGCTGCCTCTCCCAC
>JADZFY010000309.1 GCA_020854215.1 Chitinophagaceae bacterium
ATAGATTCAAATAGGCCACCAAATAATACAAAGCCCATCCACCAATACCAATAATCAGTATCCACACCCAGGAAGGAATACTCTGTGGCGTTTCACTGCCCGTGATCATGAAATTTCTGGAGTCGCCTTTTCCATAGGCATTGATCATTAAAGGAAGCACACCGTCCACCACAGCATTCTCTTTAATACCTACTATATCAATTGCAGGCCCGTTCCTTACTTCAAACGGGATGATACGCACTCCTTCCTTTCCGCTGGGATCTTTACTCACAACCCTGAGTGTATGTTTACCATCCACCAGCTTGCGGGTATCCAGCTCAAAATTCACGGGCGAAACAAGTTTTGCAACCGGAGCCGGGTCTTCATCCACAAAAATGAAAATGGTACTCTTATCTTCCATGTATTACCGTTTATTCGTTGAATAAAATAAATCTTTTAATATGGGTTTGCGACCTTTCGCCGGGACGGATCAACCATTTTACCGAAAAGAAGAGCGTAAATGCCACAATGATTATCATTGACCAAACAATAACATAATCCCACCGACCTTCGGGACCCGCCCCGTGGGTAATACCACGTAATATCTCCGGCTGCTGCTTTTCGCACACCGGACATGCAAAAACAACGCCTGCCATCAAAAAGGAGAAAATACTCAGGATTAATTTTTTCATACACACGCCGTTTTATTTTTTAACTGCTTCTATTATCGTCTTAATTTGTTCGGGAGTTACCTGTTTTGCACTATTGCCCCAGCTCGTTTTTTCATGATTCATAATGGCGGCTATCTCCTCCGCGCTCAGTTTATTGTCAGTACCCACAGCCGGCATCGGTGGATAGCCCTCCTTTTCTCTGGCATTATATCCATTCATGATGATACTCACCATCGTTTCCGGATTATCATCCAACACAATCTTACTATCTTTTAAGGAAGGAAAGGCGCCTTTCAACCCTTCGCCATTCGCCTGATGGCAACTCTGGCAATTGGTAGCATACAAAGCTGCTCCGTCTAAGCCCGGTGTTTCGGCTCCGGCCGCAGCGGCTTTTTTCACTTCACTTTTATACAAAAACTCCGGAACGGGTCGTCCGTCCGGTAGTGGTGTTTGTTTTAACGATTGAAGGTAGGCCACCAGTTGCAGTGCATGCCTGGTTGCTACCACTTTTCCTTTCTTACCTTTCAAATACTCATCCGGAACATTTACCACTACATCATTAGCTGCAGGTTGTTCCTTAAAGGTAAACAACCAGGGATAGGCGGGCATTACCGATTGCTTTACCACAATTCGCGGATTGTACAAATGCACCAGGTTCCACTCCAGGCTGGGTTGCCTTGTGCCGATACTGGTTAAATCCGGGCCCGTGCGCTCCGTTCCCATCAAGGTAGCCGTATTACGCCAGACATCCGTACGGTGTATTGCTGCGTAATCCGCAGCGATACTCGGCCTTGAGCCCCAGGTTTTATCCATATCCACATTACGAACCTGTTGGGTATGACAGGCTACGCATCCATTAGCAATATAAACAGCTTTGCCCTGCACCGCATCATCACTTAATACCGGCGCGTTGGGCAACGGCGCATTGTTTTTTTGATTATGAAAGGCCGGCAATATGGCTACCAGGATAGTGAGTCCAATAAACAACAAAAATGTAGCGCCGAATAATTTTTTATGATTGTCAAAAAATTCCATTTCAAATTTTCTATTAGTAATCAAATAGTGTCTTCTGTTTTACGGGCTAGCTTTTCAAAGGCCGCTTCTTTTACATCTACAATGTTTCTGCCACTAAGCATTTTATAAATGTTATACGCAAAGAACAAATGAGACAGCCACATCAGGCTTCCGCCTACAGCACGCCATAACCAGTAGGGAGCAGAAAATACCACCGTTTCGATAAAGGGTTTCCCTTCCATCCACATTAACCCCTTCATGGTACTGCCATACATGAGCGGAACGGTATAGAACAACAATCCAATTAAAGCAAACCAAAAATGAGCACCCACCGTTATTTGCGGGGCTTCCCTTCCCGTTAGCCGGGGAATGACGGTGTAGCAGCCTGCCCATATAAAAAATGAAATAATACCGTACATGGTAAGATGAGAATGTGCTACAGTAAAATCGGTGAAATGCCACATCAGGTTGGTAGAACGAAATGCTTCTGCAGTGCCCTGTAAAGAACCGGTAAAGTAAAATATTATCCCCACCAGATAAAATGGTAACGTATAGCTGTCGGAAATTTTATGCCAGCCGCCTTTAAACGTCATGATAAAGTTTGTACTCCCGGCTACAACCGGAATAACCATGCCTACGCTACCTACTATTGCAACCGTTTGTAGCCACCAGGGTATAGAACTGAATACAAAATGATGTGTACCAATTAACGTATAAAACAAAATTTGCGTCCAATACGCCAATATGCCGAGGCTATAGGAATAAATAGGGCGATTGAGTTGCTGCGGCAAATAATAATACACAAGCCCGAGCGTCATCATCATAAACCACATCCCCACTCCCTGGTGCATATAATAACCCTGTATAATGGTTTCGCCCAACCCGTCCTGCCACCAGGGTATATAGGCAACTACTGAAATTACCAGTCCAAAAATCAAAGCGGCAACAATATACCAATTGGAAATATAGATTTCTTTTGTGGTACGCCGGGCAATGGTCTTAATAAAATTTATTAGGGTTAATATGAGTGCGATACCAAACAGGAGCATAACCGGCCATATATATTCGCGATACTCGCCACCGCCGTTGTTTATTCCCGCCATAAGGCATACAGAACCCAATAATACTGCAGCATTCACTAAATAAAGGGAATACCAACCCATTTTGAAACTCGCCAGTTTATTATTGCTCACCCTCGGTACAATATAATAAGCAAGTCCAAGCATACCTAACGAAGCCCATCCCCAAAAAACCGCATTGGTATGAACCGGGCGAAGGCGACCAAAACTTAACCAGCTCAGGTGATCTGCATCAGGTGCCACAAACTTTATACCTAAATACTCTCCCACAGTTGTACCAAAAAGTAGCCAGAATGTGGCACATCCAATAGACCAGATAACCAGCCTGGATAATTCGGGATCTATATTAGGCCTTTTCACCGCTCTTTTCTTCTGTTCTACCACGGGTAAAGCACTATCGGTACTCACACTACTGATAAGCCCTTTTGCATCTTGCGGAGGCAGGCTACCTGATAGTTCGCTATGACTGAGCTGAAAATCCAATGCTTCCTTCCGGTGCCGTAAAGTTTCCCTTGCTGTTTCATCCAGTGGAGCAGACAGGTATTCGGCCAATTTCTCTGCCTCATCAAGATTCATCCGGTTTCGGTTTTTGTTAATCAGCTTCAACACCCTAAAGATCATAAAAACAATAATGGCGGTAATGGGTATCAGCAACAATGCTATCGTAATTATTATCCCGGTTTCACCGAGGAGGCTGTCTTTGTTGGGTACCGTTTCCTGTGCAAATAAACGTCCTGCATTTAGCGACAATAGTAATATAACAGCAATGGTTTTAATCAGCGCATTGGTGCCGCCGGAGGAACCGGCATTCGTGCTATTGCTTTCTTTATTATAATTCAAATACATTTCGATTTGTTTGCTGTTCAGATCATCCACGTACTTTTCAAAATTGATACCCGCATTTCGTTGTTTTAGTTTACGGTTCATTTTAATCATTTCCCTTGTTTTAAATTTCAGGTACAAAACAGCGGCAAGCACAAAAAAGATCAGCACAAACAATAAAAGCAGCAAACCATTGAGGTGGGTAAAATAATATGCCCGTTTTTCTGAAGTTTGAGCAAACAACGGAGAAAAGCTGATCAATCCTGCCGTTAAAAGCAAGGCATAGCTGACCTGAACCTGCCATTTTTTTTTCATAAAAAAGTTATACCCGTTTTAAAAAAGTGAGCTTCTTTTCCAGATGCTCGTTACACTCACCGAGCTTTACCGATTCAAGCATATCCCGAATATCTTTTCGGATGATGCTGAATTTATCGTGTATTGGACAGGGTTCCTTTTCAGAACACGACTTCAACCCTAACCCGCACCCCGTGAAAATCTCGTCACCGTCTATTGCCCTTACAATATCCGCCAAGGTGCATTCCAACCCGTTCCTGCTCAAATAAAACCCGCCGGAAGGACCCTTTTGTGATTGAATGAGTCGCTTCCGGTTCAGCACCTGCAGTATTTTGGCTATAAAGTATTCGGGTGAATCAATCCCTCTGGCAATTTCACTAATCGTTATCTTGTTGCCATTCCTCGATTTTTGACCTACAAACAGCATTGCTCTGAGCGCATATTCACAAGTTTTTGAAAACATGTACCACTGTTTGAAGTGCCAAAGTTAGCAGACAAAACATTAAAAAAGGAGTTTTTTGTCCTGTAACGCAAAAAAAAGCTGTCGCAGGTCAGTCGGAAAGATGATCCAGGTTAGCTTTTCTGTGCGGTTAAACCGGAAATTTTGCCGATGTGATTGAAAAGTATATTCCGTGTACAATGGCTGATTCTCTATTAATTCGAAAATATAACGTTCCCGGGCCACGATACACCAGTTACCCTACCGTTCCGTATTGGGATGAAAAAGACTTTTCAGCACAACAATGGATTTTGGGATTGCAGCAATCATTTTCTGAAAGTAACGCCAAGGAAGGTATCAGCCTTTACATTCACCTACCCTTCTGCGAGAGCCTTTGTACATTTTGCGCCTGCAATAAACGAATTACGCGACAACACAACGTGGAAGTTCCCTATATAGAAGCGCTCCTGAAAGAATGGGCGATGTACAAAAAGATTTTAAAAGATAAACCGGTAATCCGTGAGATTCATTTAGGAGGAGGTACACCCACTTTCTTTTCTCCGGCACACTTACGTATGTTGCTTGAGGGTATTTTTTTGGAATCAGAGATACATCCTGAAAGAGAATTCAGTTTTGAGGGGCATCCCAATAGCACGGGCAAAGCCCACTTGCAAACACTGTATGAACTGGGTTTCCGACGGGTTAGCTTTGGTGTGCAGGACTACAACGTTAATGTGCAAAAAGCCATTCATCGTATTCAACCATTTGAAAACGTAAAATTTGTTACGGAAACCGCAAAGGAAACCGGTTACGAAAGCGTGAGCCACGACCTGGTGTTCGGACTTCCCTTTCAAACGCTGGATTGCATCCATAAAAATATGGAACATACCCTCGCGCTTAAACCCGAACGGATAGCGTTATACTCCTATGCGCATGTACCCTGGGTAAAAGGTGCCGGGCAACGGGGATTTAGCGAAAAGGATCTTCCTTCCGGCGAGGCAAAGCTTGAGTTTTATAATACCGCAAAAGCACTGTTGCAGCAAGCCGGTTATATTGAAATAGGTATGGATCATTTTGCGTTACCAACAGATCGTTTGTACAAAGCCGTAATTGAAAAAAAGATTCACCGGAATTTTATGGGCTATACTTCCTCCGCAACACAGGTAATGATTGGCTTGGGAGTATCCGCTATTTCAGACAGCTGGTACGCCTTCTCGCAGAATGAAAAAACGGTTGAATTGTACTATCAAAATATTAACAACGGAAACCTGCCTGTGCTAAAAGGACATATGCTCACACCCGAAGACCTGAAGATTCGTCGCCATATCCTCAATCTGATGTGTTTGCTGGAAACGCCCTGGCTCCCCGAAGACCGTATCGAGGGGGTTCAGGAAAAACTGGGTGCTTTAGAAGCAGATGGACTTTTGACCATAAACCACCAAAAGATACAGGTAACTCCCGAGGGACGTTCTTTTCTCCGCAATATTTGTATGGCTTTCGATTTGAG
>JADZFY010000310.1 GCA_020854215.1 Chitinophagaceae bacterium
AAGAAAAAACTCATACTCCCGATTTGTCTGCTTACAGCGGCTGCTTTATTCTCATCCTGCAAAAAAGAAAAGAATGGTGATGATGTGGCGTCATCGCCAGACAGCCCGAAAGAACTCTCCCTACTCAATACCAGTCAATGGAAAGTACTTGCCAAACAAAATTTCTTGAAGTCGGAGGGAGTACACGGCGGACGTAGGGGTACCATGTCTTTCACTACTCAAAAGCCGGACGAGCTTCGATGGTACACCTGGCACAGTACCAGTGTCAATGTCAGTGATCATAATGAGATGATACTAAACTCCCGGGGTGAGGTGCTTATCAATAAAGATTTAAAAGCACCGGCTTATGGGGGAGACATCAAGGGCTTTGCCGGTAATGATGTATGGAAAATCAATCTGGCCGAAGTTGCAAACCATGTTTATGCCTTTAAAAATGATCAGATGGTGGATTTGAATCAAAATCCGGAAGGACGAACCAAACTTGTTCGCATCCAGCCCACGGAAGGCGGGTTTCTGAATAGTTCCGAAACGCTGGGTAGTAACTATGTCACGCATTATGAGTATGCTACCCAAAAATGGAAGAACAATACCTGTTGGGGTAATAATTTTATCAGCCTTCGATACCATGGCAAAACCTATGCGATTGCCTTTACGCGTCTTACCGGCGCCAATGGCATGACCATCATGATGGAATCAGATAACCGGGTGGTGGTGCAGGATCCTCAAATTCCCTCGATCAAAACGGTTCACTACCCGATGAACAACCTGAAGTCTGTTCCCGGTGAATACGGTTTTTTGATGCACGCAGCTCAGTATGCCGATAACGTATTCGTGATTTTTCATAGCCACACTTCTAATACCCGATATGGAGTGGTCAAAGTGAATCTTACTGATCTTACCGTGCAATTGATTCAGGCACCGGAACAGATCGTTCCATTTGGGCTTGGATATACTGGTATGTTAAGCAGTAGCACCCTGATAGAAGTTGACGATGCTGGTAACTTGTATGTAGTAGAAATGCGAAATGAAAATATGAATGCCACCTACAGCATACGAAAATATGCTGCTAACGGAGGTAATGAAGTCATACTAAAAGAGAAGGACCTACATCCTAATACGCAGATCCAGGGATTAAAATGGTTTAACGGAAAGCTCCATGTGGCCATTATAAACCGTGAAGATATTCCTGATGGCAAACCTAACGACAACAGCTTCCAGATCATGTACCATCTACAGATTATTGCTCCTAAATAGAGTTTGCAAAAAGTTTAATTAATTTTTTAACAGTCTTAATCAATGAAAAATTTAATAAGATACGTACTGCAGCTTTTGCTTTTATTAAGCGTAACCGTTGTAACAGCTCAAAATCAATCGGCAGACTATAATCGTCTTTCTGCTGCAACAAAAAATGCATTTAGTGTAGCAGAACGACAATATACGTATAAGATTGAAACAAAATATGCAGATAATAACACGGCTGGCGGAAACAACTCTTCATCGTCATCTTCGGGTACAAGCTCTGTAAGCGGTAATTACAGTGCCTATCCTGCCATCAATGTAAATAAACGTCGGTTAGAACAACAAGCCGCAGCAGGAGCAAGACAGGAAGCAAGAATAATTTCTTTTGAAACGAAAATGAAGCGTGTTGACGAATTGATAAAAAGCAGGAATTTACAAAGAACACCGGAAAACCATGCAGCGCTCCTGAAGGCGGCTTTAGAGGGCGGTTTGAATGCTTATGAAGCCTCTCGTTTTTTTGGCAATTCTCCTCAGGAATATAGAACAATGCTGCTGAGTAAAAATGCTGCTGATTATAGTTGGAGCGGAGGTGTAAAAGGAGACTGTCAAAACGATTGCATTGAAAATCTTACCTCTCCTTACGGATTTACCTATAAGGGCAATACAAAATATGGAAAGCCGCATGGCAAAGGTGTGATGATTGGTGAGAAAGCAACCTATACCGGCGATTTTCTGGCAGGTGAGCCAAACGGGCAAGTAGAAATAAGATGGAATAGCGGCAGTGTATTTACAGGCACCAGCTTTAATGGTGAACTGATAAAAGGAACACTTAACCGAAGTGGTTTAAATTTCAAGGGAACTTTCCTGAATGGCAGTTATTATCGGGGATTAATGAAGGTGGATGGAATGGAAATATTGGGAGAATTCGATAGCAAACCATCGTTAGTATATGGAATGAATGCTTATTCGAATGGAGATACCACCCATGGTTTCTATTCAGGAAAAGAAGGAACAGCTACCTATTATCAGTTAAAAGTTTATAAAGCAGGACTTAAAGAGGAGGAGATATTTGACAATAATCAAACGGTTGGAGATGTGAGGTATTACATAGGCGGACAAGTTTTCTATACACTGCCTTATTCTGAAAACAGAAGGCTGGGATTTTTAATAAACGCAGACAGCACTGCTTACTACGCCTACCTGCTAACTGATGTAAATAAGATATCCCCTATCCAAAATCTTACACAGGAGCAGTTATTAATGTTAAAAGAAAAGATGGAAACATTTATAAACGAGGTGCAACGCAGACGGGAAGAATACAGAGAAAAAATGGAATTGGTGTATGATGCTATTAGATAGTAAAGATACTGTTGGCATTCTACCATGATTATCCCATTATGCAAAAGCTAAAACGCTGGCTTTATGCTATTGCCATCGCCAATTTTTTTCGCTTTGCTGGTGGCTTTTGCTTATGATATTGAGAAGGGTACGCCAATTGATCCGCCAGGTACCCAGGTCTGGTATTATGAAATACTGATGTCCGTTGCCGACACATTAGGGGTTACAGGTAGTATTTTGGTGGCTGCGATGGCTACTGGTATCGGACTGTATTATGCAATCAGGAAACATTAAGCAAAAGGTTATAGAACAAGAAAATTTATACGGTTACGCACCCATAAGTTTCAAAATAAACAATGAAAACCCTTGGCGTTGTACTCATCATTATCGGGATCATTTGCGGTCTGCTGGGTCTGCGGTCATACCTGCGTGATGATGCCTATGTAAAAGCCAGCACCATTGCGAAAGCGTCAGTAGTATCGGCTGAAGTAAAACCCATGTCTGGCAAAGCAGTTGCCAGTATCCATCTGGTTCTTTATTATATACGCGATGGTTTTGCAGACAGTATAGAACACAATTTAGCCCGGGAGTACACGGATAAAAGTCCTCTGCCCACGGTAGAGGAGTTAAAAGCAACAGCGTATTATGTACGCTATGTGCCAAAAGAAAAAAGAAGTAAAAATGTCCCCAACTGGGTGATGGTAAGCAACAGTGGGGAATATGATGGTTTATATGGCGGGGCATTGTTTGGTCAGATGTTCACATTTATTTTACTTGGATTTATGGTAAGAATGTTCGGACGTAAAAAGATCACAATAAAAGCCGGTGAAATAAAAACTCAGTTATGAATACAGCGCATTATGGCAATATTGAGGTCTCCTTACCTTTAATGTTATTTTCCTATTGCAAAAAAAACGTAAGGGAAAGGGTTTTGAGTATAGCGTTTATATTGATGTCGTACTGTCTGCATGCATCTCCGTCGGGTTACCCCGCATCCTATACACCTGCAGACATCCTCAAAAATTTGCTTTCCGGCGAGTACAATGCAAATCAGAAGGCAGTGAAATGGTACGCCACACCCGGCGATATCCATGAATTTAACGGGCAGCCTGGTGAGAAAAACGCTTTGTATTCTTTTGTTGATACCACGCTGGTTATCGAGCGGAAAACAGACAAAATATATTTTGTCATTTTCCGAACAGCACCGATGGTTACAAATGAAGAGGGTGAATTTGTAAATGCCAACAACTGCCATGTGTGTGGCGTAAACCTCGGATACTTTTCGTACACCATAGAAAATGACAGCATTTATGTGAATAAATTCAAACGAAACTTTGCCACACACGGCTCATTTGGAGAAAAGTCTTACACTTTGTCAATGATCAATTTGGGCGATGGTTATGAGCTTTTGAAGGTGGATGATCCTTATGACGGAATGGGCATGAGTTCAGTGGCTACAAGGTTTTTTCAGGATGGTGAATTAATGCTGAGCATGATCTCGCAGGAGAATAATAGCGGTAACAGGGATAAGGAACAAAAAGGGTATTATGAATTTAATACGGACTATGCTTATAATAAAAAAGAGCACAGCATCACTATAAAACAAACCGGATACCGGATAAGTGAAAAGTCGGGTAAAAAAATCCTGACTAATAAAACCAAAAAACTCTTTGTGGATAGTTACACACTGCGGTTTTAGTTGCGTTTTATTCGCCAATATTCGTACACAAGGGTCAATTCGTTCAGGCTTCCACTTTCACTGCGAATGAACACGTCTTCAAATGCAATTGTGCAAGCGTTGATTTCAAACTTTGATTCTCCCCCGAACTTGCATCGTCAACAGCTAACGAACAAGCAAAATAAGGGCAGACCTCTGCGGAGAAACCGCAAGAAACATAGGACACAAATTTTGATTTAATAAAAAAAGGCAGGACGACTCCCCAAGTCCCAATTTTACTTTGCTTTTTTAGCGCCGGTATGTTTATTTTCACCAAACAGCATTACATAACCGCAAAGATCCTTTTTTTGTTTGCTATTGATTTGCAGGGGTTTTATCATATGGTATTCGGTCATCCTGGGTATATACGTGTATCGAATAATATTGTTCCGGGTACCGTCCGTATCTTTTTCCTGATAAACAACCTGCTTTTCGCGGTAATCATACATTCTTACCTCATATCTGTTTGATGCCCCATCACCGATAAATACGAACTGGTAACGTGTTCCCTGCTTCATGGGTACGATAATGGGAATTTCATTATCGCTTTCCATCGTAATGGAGGCCTCTCGCAAAACAGAAAAGCCGCCATCTGCAAGCAAGTGCTTCACGCTGTCGGCCTGCTGTTGAATAATTCGACTATCACATGGGCTAACCCGGATAGCGTTGTCTTTTTCTGACTGTGCAGCTGCAGAAAGGCTGGTAAACAATGATAAAGAACACATTGCAAACAGTAAGGACTTATTCATTAATGAAGATTTTATCTATATGAAAGATTCTCCGCCACGCGAAAAACGCTATTGATATACGAAAGCGCCGGCTCCAACGGTTGCGCTTCCGTTACATTTACTGAACGCAAATATTTTGACTAAATTATTCTTTGTGGAAATATATCGCACTTGCCTGTTGTGCCGGGCAAATCACCAAATCGTTAATACAAACATGATCCGGAACTGTTGTACAATAATAAATAACCTCTGCTACGTCGTTTGCAGTCAGGGGTTTAAATCCCTGGTAAACGGATTCGGCCTGGGCAGCATCTCCTTTAAACCGCACCAGCGAAAATTCAGTTTCTGCTGCGCCGGGATGAATGGCGGTTACTTTAATATGGTGACGTAGTAAATCAATACGCATGCTTCTGCTTATCGCTTCTACAGCAAATTTGCTGGCGCAATACACGTTACCACGTTCATAAACTTCCTTTGCTGCCACAGAGCCGAGGTTAATAATATGCCCCTTGCCTTGCGCGATCATAAAAGGTAAGATTGCTTTTGATACATATAACAGACCTTTAACATTGGTGTCGAGCATTGTGTCCCATTCATCAATGTCGGCCTCGTCAAAAAAATCACGGCCCAATGCGAGCCCCGCATTGTTGATTAGTATATGGATATGCCGCCAGTTTTCTGGAATCTCATTGATGGATTTGAAGGTTTCCTGCCTGTTGCTTACGTCAAATGCAAGTGGTAATACGTTGACGTCAAATTTTTCTTCAATAGTTTGCTGTAATTTTTCCAGTCTGTCTTTTCGGCGTCCGGTAATAATTGTGTCATAGCCCGCTTCTGCAAAACGTATCGCGCATGCCTCGCCAAACCCCGATGTTGCACCGGTTATAAAAACTATTTTTTCCAAAGTAGTTGAGTTATTATAGTTGTTATTCTGCTATTTTTTTTCTGTGTTCATCCAAATCTTCACCCCAACGAATCAACGCAGTTACCTCTTTCGGTACATTATTGATCTTTTCATCTCTTTTTTCTCCAAGTCGAACAATAATGATGTTACGCGCAGGGATGCAAATGATATATTGCCCCAAAATTCCACGGGCGTAAAAAATATCAGGGCGTCCGGGTATTATCCACCACTGATATCCATAATAGTTGCAGGGTTTATTTTCTTCATCTGGTATATTACAGGGCGTCACCGAGTTTCGGAAAAAAGCACTATCAATAACGGCATTCCCATTGATCTTTCCACTATCCAGCATAAGCTGGCCAATTCTGGCAAAGTCACGGGCATTGCTGTTAAAACAGCAATAGGCTTTTTCATTACCATTGGGCTGATCAATACTCCATAAGGCATCATGTTTTGCACCGAGAGGGCGCCACAGTTTTTCAGAAGCATATTCACTCAATGATTTTCCTGTGGCTTTTTCAACAATAAGTCCCAGCAATTGTGTATCTCCACTCTTATAAACATGCAAAGTCCCCGGTTCCTTTATAATATTTACCCGTGTGGCCGTTTTATACACATTGTTTCCATAATATAACTCAGTGGTTTCAGAAAAGGGATTGGCATAACTCTCATTCCAATCGCTACCGCTGCTCATCATAAGCAGGTCAACAATTTTTACTTTGGATTTTTCTCCGGCCGAAAACTCCGGCAGATATTTAGACACAGGATCCTGCACAGAGGCGATCTTACCTTCATGTATTGCCGCACCTATTAACAAACCGGTGATACTTTTAGCTATGGAGAAAGAGTTAGACAAAGAACTATCACTATATCCTTTCCAGTATTTTTCCACCAAAATTTCCCGGTTCTTTATCAATAATAAGCCAACAGATTGCAGACTTTCCAAATATTGATCCAACGAATCAGGAACAGAAATTTTACCGTAGTCGGACGAAATCTTCCATGGAACCGGCTGACCAGCAGTAACCGTTCGGTTATTAAAAATGGTGTAATCGTCTATGTCAGCAAAATTAAAAGCAATGGCTTTGTATAGATAGCCTTTACCGGTAACTATCGGTAATGCCAACACGAATAATATAGCACCAAGGATTATTTTAATGGAGCGGCTATTGTTTTTTTTCATATTGTAGTATCTGTAAAGCTATTCCTTCTTAACTTCGGACAAACTAAGATATACAAAAATACAACGATGAACATTGTTTTACTGGACGGCTATTCCATTAATCCAGGCGACCTCAATTGGTCGTTGCTGGAAGCATTTGGTCAATTAACGGTTCACGACCGAACCGCACCGGAGGATGTAGCAGAAAGAGCGGCAGGGGCCGAGATTCTCTTAACCAATAAAGCTAAAATACCGGCTAATGTGATAGTAACGCTACCCTCACTCCGTTATATTGGTGAATTAGCAACAGGCTTCGATAATATTGATATTCATGCTGCCGCAAGTAGAAATATCCCCGTATGCAATGTACCCGGTTATAGCACTGCTTCGGTGACGCAATTAACATGGGCACTAATTTTAGAGCTAACTTATCAAACGAACCGCCGGTCTGATGAAGTGAAAAACGGCGCATGGTCGAAGAGTCCGGATTTTTGTTTCGGTCACGAGGGGTTGTTTGAATTGCAGGGTAAAACCCTCGGACTAATCGGACTTGGACAAATTGGCGCTGCGGTTGCTACCATCGGAAATGCTTTTGGTATGAAAATTATTGCCTCGGTTCGAAATCCGGCAAAATATGATATGCCCGGCGTACGCTTTTTAAGTGTGGAAGAATGTTTTGCACAGGCCGATTTTGTCAGCCTTCATTGCCCCCTCACAGATTCCAACCGGCAGATGGTAAACAGGCAGTTGCTGGAGAAGATGAAGCCTTCTGCGTTTTTTATTAACACAGCGCGTGGCGCACTGGTCAATGAGCACGATCTTGCCAACGCTTTAACCAGCAAAAGGATTGCGGGAGCCGGCGTTGATGTTTTATCATCGGAGCCGCCGCCGGAAGGCAACCCGCT
>JADZFY010000311.1 GCA_020854215.1 Chitinophagaceae bacterium
ATTCGTCCTACAAACACATCGTCTTTTTCATGCGCGTCTTTGGGCATGGGATACTGTGCGTTGGCCGGATCGTCCACCACTACTACCCCGGGAGCTTTGCTTAGTAAAGCCTTTACTTCATTCAAATCAAAATCCTGTTCAAACTCAATATTTACACTTTCACTGTGGCCGCCCATAACCGGAATCCTAACGGTAGTTGCCGTTACCCGTATGTTGTCGTCTCTCATAATCTTACGGGTTTCGTTAACCATCTTCATTTCTTCTTTGGTGTATCCATTGTCGAGAAATACATCAATTTGGGGTATCACATTCAAATCAATCGGGTATTTATACGCCATCGGGTACTCATTGCCGTTGCCTTTAACCGCATGATCTCTTTCCCCCATCATTTGCTGCACGGCCTTAACACCGGTGCCGGTAACGCTTTGATAAGTACTTACGATAATCCTTTTGATTTTATACTTAATGTGCAGCGGGTTAAGCGCCACTACCATTTGTATCGTAGAACAGTTGGGATTTGCAATGATTTTATCTTCGGGGGTAAGTGCATCCGCATTAATCTCGGGTACTACCAGCTTCTTAGTAGGGTCCATGCGCCAGGCAGACGAATTGTCAATAACTGTAATACCCGCAGCAGCAAATTGCGGAGCCAGCGTGAGTGAGGTACTACCGCCCGCTGAAAAAATAGCTACGTTGGGTTTGGCGGCAATAGCATCGGCAGCACTCACTACCTTATACTTTTTGTCCTTAAATACTACTTCCTTTCCAATGGATTTTTCCGATGCAACCGGATACAATTCTGTTACCGGAAAATTTCTCTCGGCGAGAATTTGTAACATTTTGGTGCCCACCAATCCTGTGGCTCCAACTACTGCGACTTTCATTTTGGCTGATTTTTATGGTTTTTGTTTTGATACATCAAATTAAAAAAGCCTTTCCCGTTTCGGAAAGGCCTTGAATATATTCGGTCATACCATACACTCCTTAACCTTTCCCTTTCAGGAACTGTTTCTTGGTGCGTTTTGTATGTTTTGTTACTGCTAACATTGCGGCGGCAAAGGTAATCAGCCATCCGGATTCTTCCAAATAATATAAAAAATTTGATTTTCGATATATAGAGAATGAGTGGGATTTTTGTAGTACGCACTCCGGGCGGTCTTTATCAGATGATGGAACGTACAATGAAACAAACAGCTGACGGTTCTTATACGCTTTACGAACCGCAGTTTGGGGTTACCTATCATTCCGTTTACGGAGCAGTACAGGAAAGCCGTCACGTGTTCATCGCTTCTGGGCTGCATTATTGGATGGAAAATCATGCGAGTCCGCAATCTCTTCGTATACTGGAAGTAGGTTTTGGAACCGGTTTAAACGCGCTATTGACGCTCGACGTCACACAAGGTAAAGCCTATCCGGTATTTTACCAGGCGATTGAACCTTTTCCACTGGCCAGCAATGAGGCGGAGGCGCTCTGTTACCCCAAGGTGATAAACCGGGCGGATTTGGATTTAACCTTCCGGCAAATGCACCAGGGTTTTGAATCGGGTATTGTTAATGTTTCACCGGGCTTTGTTTTACACAGGTACCGGGAAACGGTACAGCGCGCTACTTTGAGCCCCGGTATTGATCTGGTGTATTTTGACGCATTTGCTCCTGACGTTCAGCCCGAGTTGTGGACAACTGCGATATTTCAAAAGTTGTTTGATGCCATGGCGGCAGAAGCAGTGCTGGTTACTTACTCTTCCAAAGGAACGGTACGCCGTGCGTTGGTGGCCGCCGGTTTTGCTGTTGAAAAAATTCCAGGACCACCCCACAAGCGGGAAATAGTGAGGGCGCTGAAAGTAGAAAGAGAAAAGCTGCCTATTCAACGGATTTAGAACTCCGCACTCCCCGGCGTTCTCGGAAAAGCGATGGTATCGCGGATATTACTCATACCGGTTACAAACTGAACCATTCGCTCAAAGCCTAATCCAAATCCCGCATGCGGTACAGTGCCAAACCGGCGGGTATCTAAGTACCACCATAATTCGTCTGATGGAACATGCATGTCTTTCATGCGTTGTTCTAATTTATCCATCCGTTCTTCACGCTGCGAACCTCCCACAATTTCCCCGATACCCGGAGCAAGAATATCCATTGCAGCTACCGTTTTACCGTCATCGTTCTGACGCATATAAAACGCCTTAATATCTTTCGGATAATCGGTAACAATTACCGGCTTTTTAAAATGTTTTTCCACCAGATATCGCTCGTGTTCACTCTGCATGTCTATCCCCCATTTTACATCGTATTGAAATTTCTTTTTCTTGTATGCGGGAGATTGCAACAGGATATCAATGGCCTCAGTATAGGTTATCCGTTCAAAATGATTGTTTAGTACGAAGTCTAATTTCTGCAGAAGACCGAGTTCGCTGCGTTTGTCCTGCGGCAATTGCTTCTCTTCATCAGCGAGGCGCTGGGCAAGGAAAGTCAGGTCTTCCTCGTTATGTTTCATCGCATAGCGGATGATGTATTTAATAAAGTCCTCCGCCAGGTTCATATTATCTTCAAGATCACAGAAGGCCATTTCAGGCTCAATCATCCAGAATTCTGCGAGATGTCGTGGCGTATTGGAGTTTTCTGCCCGGAAAGTTGGACCAAAAGTATATATTTCACCCAGCGCTGTGGCGCCCAGTTCACCTTCTAACTGCCCGCTTACCGTAAGATTGGTGGCGCGGCCAAAAAAGTCTTCTTTAAAATTAATCGCACCGTCAGGTGTAACCGGTGGGTTTTGAGGAGGCAACGTGGTTACCCGAAACATCTCACCCGCTCCTTCCGCATCGCTGGCGGTAATGATGGGCGTATGCAGGTACACAAATCCCCTTTCGTTAAAAAATTGGTGAATGGCAAAGGCCAGGCTGTGGCGCACCCTGAATACAGCGCCAAAAGTATTGGTACGAAAGCGCAGATGTGCTATTTCTCTGAGAAACTCCAGGCTGTGCTTCTTGGGTTGAAGTGGATATTTTTCCGCATCACTGTCGCCGAGTATTTCTATTGACGCGGCTTTTAGTTCCA
Source organism: Chitinophagaceae bacterium (assembly GCA_020854215.1). GTDB lineage: Bacteria > Bacteroidota > Bacteroidia > Chitinophagales > Chitinophagaceae > Agriterribacter. The sequence goes on from JADZFY010000311.1 coordinate 3,055, forward strand.
GTTTTTGTCCCTTGCCGGGTGAAGGAATAACGGTTCCCGTGATTTTTAGGGCTGCAGAAATAGTTATTCTTTTTAAGAGCAAATCATCAAAGCTGCCTAACTCGGCAACCACCTGCAGATTGCTGTTGGTTGACCCGTCGTTAAGGGCAATAAACTGGTTATTTCTGAAACTGCGCACCCATCCCATTACGGTAACCTCCTGATTCGAAGGTTCCTGCAGCAGTAAATGCTTTATCTTGATTCTTGAATTGAACATTAATTACGTATTAATCAGACTTTATTGTTAAGCTATGCTAAAAGGAACGGGCACAAAGATAAGGGAGTAAAAAATTTTTAGAATCCGGAAATTAAATGTATTATTGCCGCGGAATCAAACTGATCAGTTCTTATCAAACTCCGGGATTCTATCAGTTTTAGCCATTCCGCACCAATTTCATTCAACCAAAAATTCATTTCAACAATTCTCTTACAATTATCTGGTGTTTTTGATGAGAGGTTAAACCGCTAAGTATTTTTATGTACGATATTCTGCAGCTGAATGACATGCTCGTTCCAGAGCTACTTGACATTGCCGAGCAACTGAGTATTGCTAACGCTAAAAAACTCGACAAACAGGATCTTATTTACAAAATTTTGGATAAACAGGCGATAGCCAATAGCAAAGCAACCAAAGGTGGTGAAGAAAAAGGCAAACGCAAAAGGGTGGTAAAAACCACCACTTCTAATAGTACGGAAGAGGCAATAGTAGAGTCTGAGCCCGAAAAGCCTGCCGCACCTGCCCGTAAGAGAAAAGCAATAGCTCCTGATCCGGAAAAAAAGGCCGATCGGAAAATAGTAAAAAAACCTAAACTTTTTCAGGACGATGCTCCGGCTCAGGAGGCAAAAGCAGAGGTAAACGAAGAAGATGTTGAGCTGACGGCCACGGTAGAAGATGAGCCGGAAACGATTGCCGAAGAAGAATTGGTACAAGCCGAAACTCCGCCTGCGGAAGAACAACAAACTGAACGCAGGCATTATCCCAATCGTCGCGAACAAAGTTTTAATATTGAGTTTGACGGCGTTATTATGAGTGAGGGGGTGTTGGAAATGATGCCGGATGGGTACGGCTTTTTACGCAGCAGTGATTATAACTATCTTTCTTCTCCCGACGATATTTATGTTTCGCCTTCTCAAATCAAATTATTTGGACTAAAAACAGGCGATACTGTTTCCGGCGCAGTTCGTCCTCCGAAAGAAGGAGAGAAATATTTTGCGTTGCTGAAAGTGGAAAGTATAAATGCCAAATCTCCGGAGGAGGTTAGAGACAGGGTGCCGTTTGACTATCTTACTCCTTTATTTCCTTTCGAAAAATTAAATCTGTTCACTCAGCCGTCTGCATTGAGTACCCGGATGATTGATTTGTTTACGCCAATTGGAAAGGGGCAGCGGGGATTGATTGTGGCGCAACCAAAAACAGGTAAAACGGTTTTACTAAAAGATATTGCTAACG
>JADZFY010000312.1 GCA_020854215.1 Chitinophagaceae bacterium
GAATCTCCCAACTTTCTTTTTCTGCGCACAACGCTGATTTTTTGACGAATCATTGTGTATATCATAAGTGCCATAAACACTATAGTAAACGGAGGAATACCGAGCATGGAAATCCATTTGCCACCGAACTGCCGGCGCATGGGTTTCTTCAGTCGTTCCGCAATCAGGTACATGCTGGGTACGATAATAAGGGTCATAAAGAAGGCGAAGATCAAGCCAAAAATTATAGTCCATGCCAGCGGTTTCCAGAACCGGGCGCTATCGCCGCCGAAGAAGATATGTGGTTCAAAACTGGAGAACAGTCCGATAAAATCTATGTTGAATCCTACGGCAAGGGGGATCAGTCCAAAAATAGCGGCTAACGCCGTGAGCAACACCGGAACAATACGAATTTTTCCGGCCTCAATTACCGCTTCTCTTGTTTTCATGCCCCTGCTCCTGAGTTCATCGGCAAATTCTATTACCAATATGCCGTTCTTCACTACTATCCCGGCGAGCCCAACAATTCCCAATCCGGTAAATGCCACCGAAACCTCCATGCCGGTTAGGCTAAATCCTAACAGTACTCCGATGATACTGAATATGATCTCCATTAAAATGATAACCGGTTTACTTACGGAATTGAACTGCAACACCAGAATAAATAAAATAAGCATCAGCGCAATCACCAGGGCCTTAAACAAAAAGGCCATTGTTTCAGCCTGCTGCTCTCCTTCTCCGGTTTGTTTGATGGTAACGCCGTCTGATCTTCCCGGAAAGACATCAATATAATTTTTGATCTGCTGATTTACCGCAGTAGGCGTATACCCCTGGGAGATGAGCACATTGGAACGCAAGGTTATTGCGCGTTTTTGATTTTTTCGCTTTACGCTACCCAATGTATTGGTATAATCCACTGTTACTAATGAACTGATAGGAACATTTTTTATCGCACCTCCGCTGGCCATATCCCTGAAAGTGATGTTCATGTTCAACAGGTCCGACAGGCTTTTACGTTGCATTTCATTGTTGCGCAACTGAATTTTATACTCATCCTCTCCGTCCTTTATTTTCGATACCTCTCTTCCAAAAAGTGCAGTACGAATTTCCATCCCTACCTGTGCAGAAGAAACCCCTTCAATCAGCGCTCTCTCTCTGTTCACGTATATGCTGATTTCCGGGTTGGTGAGGTCTACGTCCATTTTAAGCTCTTCCACGCCGGGCACCTGAATTGAGTCGAGATAGTTTTTTAACGCTACCCCTGTTTTTATCAGTTTGTCAAAATCTTCGCTCGCTACCTCAATATTTATCGGTGGGTCGGTGGGTGGTCCGCTGGATTCCTGATCTACTGAAATTTCAGCTCCGGGGATACCTTTTATTGCACTGCGTATCGAATCTAACAAAACTGCGGTGGATGCGCCGTGCCGTTTCTCAAATTCCACAAACGACACCTGCACCCTGCCTAACTCCGGCCTTGCACTTCTGTCGCCACTATTGGGGTCGCTTGCTCCGATAGCCACATTTGAAATAACGCTTTCAACGATAGGATTCTTTTTCCCATTTTCCATGTTCAATACCTTATAAACCCTTTGCTCCAGGTTTCGAGTAATGGAATCGGTATAATCTACATCGGTACCCACCGGCAGTTTCAGGTACACGTAAATAAAATTCGGATCGGCTTTAGGGAAGAAAACAATGGGAACTCTTTGACTGCTCACGGCAGCGCCAAAGATCATAAAACTCAATACTAATATTCCAATTGTACCTAATAATAAATGTACCGGTCGCCATCCTTTCAATGCCCAGCGCAACAAACTTTCGTAGTGCGACATGATCCAGGGGAGTACCCTGTTTTGAAATGCGTGAATTACTCCATCCAGCACATAACGGTTTAATAACACCATCAGCACGATAAACAAAAGAATATTACCCAGGAAGGGGGCACCCGAAAAGTCAAGGACCAATCCGGCGGCAATGGCCACCCAGAAAAAGGGCTTTTTGAATATGGCAGATTTTTTCTCTTTTCCTTCGCCTTCCGGATGATTCATAAAATCAACGGCGAATACCGGGTTCATGATGAACGCTACGATTAGCGATGCGGTTAATGTAAAGATTAACATCACCGGGAGGTAAATCATAAACTTGCCGATAATACCCGGCCAAAACAACAGCGGAAAGAATGGGGCAAGGGTGGTGAGCGTACCCGCCAAAACAGGGATGAAGACTTCTCCTGCAGCCACAATCGCCGATTTCTCAGAACTTAATTTACCCCGGGCCTGTATAAAGATGCGATGGGTATTTTCAATGACGACAATCGCATCGTCTACGATAATTCCCAAACCAAAGAGCAGGGCGAACAGCACCATGAAGTTAAGCGTTACATTCGCTCCTACCAGCAGGTCGGCTGCCGGTAAAAACATAAACGCAACGAACATGCTCAACGGAACGGAAAGCGCAACAAAGAACGCATTGGTTACGCCCATAAAGAACATGAGAATAATCAACACGAGGATGAACCCGATAACAATGGAATTCACCAGTTCATCAAAGGAGTGCTTTGCATTTTTGCTTTGATCACCTGTTATTACAATATTCAGGTCTTTGGGAAACTGGGTGTCCTGCATTTCCTTTACGGTTTGTTTCACCGCATCTGCAGTTTCAATCAGGTTTTCACCTGCACGTTTAACGATGTTCAGCGTAATAACATTTTTACCGTCTAACCGTGCATAACTTTCCGTTTCCTTAGTTGTGTCTTTAATAACCGCAATATCTTTCAGGTAAATGGAGGCACCGGTAGGACTTCTCACTACCACCTTTTCAATATCGGCCGCGGACCGAAACTGTCCTTTAAGCTGGAGCGTACGCTTCATGTTGCCCACTTCCAGTAATCCTCCCGAGATATCCATATTCTCTCTCGATATGGCATTGGCGATATCGTCGAAGGTGATATTGGCACTGCGCATGCGGTAATTGTCTACATTTACCTGGAACTCTCTTTCAGGAGCACCCACAATATCCACACGGGTGATTTGCGGCAACTCTTCCAATTTATCCTGCAAGTCATCGGCGTAGTCCTTTAATTTCATCTCGTTGTAGTCGCCGCTGATATTCACATACATGATGGGAATTTCGGACAGGCTTACCTCCATAACACTGGGCTCCTCCGTAAGGTCTGTAGGTAAATCTGCCTTAGCTTTATCAACCGCATCCTTTACCTTCTGCACAGCCACGTCTATGTTTACATTGGTATTGAATTCCACCACAATTGCCGAAAAATCCTGCACCGATGTGCTGGTGGTTTTTTCAATCTTCACACCGGTTATCCCTTTTATTTGTTTTTCGATGGGTTGGGTAACAAGATTTTCAATATCGCGCGGTGAATTTCCTACGTATATCGTTTGTACATATACGGTAGGGATAACGATATCCGGAAATTGCTCTTTAGGAAGGGTTACGAACTGGAAAACACCAATGGCACTGATGAATAACATCAGCAGATAGATTGAAGTTCTGTTCTTAATACTCCAGGTAGTTGGCTTAAATTCCTTAAATGCAGTTTTGATATTTTCTAAAGCACTCATAAAACTATTGTTGAATAACTTCGTAGAATGTTCCTTGTGATTCGATAGCCCCGGTGTGGTGCGGTATGTAAAACTGTTCGTTGTCTTAGTTCATCGTAATAGACTGCCCGTCGTACAAGCCCTGAAAACCATCAGTGATCAGTTGTTCACCTGCTTTTAAGCCCGATTTCACTTCTACTTTATCCCCATACAACTGTCCGATTTGGATAGCGGTTTTGTGTGCTACCCATTTATCATTTTCCTTAACTGCTGTCATTACAAACTTTCCTTTATCATCATTTTGCAGCGTATTAACCGGAACGGTGATAACGTCTTTGGCAGTATAGTCCTGAATTTGAATCAGAGCGATCTGGTTAGGACGCAGTGATTTATACGACGGCAGTTTGGCCTCTACATAAAATGATCTGCTGTTGGGGTCTATCAGTGTGCCTGCAACAGCTACCCGCGTGGCGATGGTGTTGTTTCCGGATTCGGGAAGCTTCACCAGCATCGGACTTCCAACACCTACTTTGCCGATATAGTTTTCCGGAACCTGTGTAACGATCTTCAAATCATTTGTGTTTACAATTCTAATCTGAGGGCCTCCCTGAAAGAATTCGCCCACTTTAA
>JADZFY010000313.1 GCA_020854215.1 Chitinophagaceae bacterium
TCTACTTTTTCTGATGAAAAAACGCCCCCCGTGCTCCGAATAAAAGGTCAAAATTTTTCCATTGGGTAAAAACAGAATAGCGGGAACATTATGATCATCAATTTCCAGTTTGTTGTGAAGAATGGCTGTTTGGATTTTCTTTGTTTTTACATCCATAGCACTGATCATTACATCTCCAATACTGTTGATATAGGCATAATAAATACGTTCCGTTTTGCCTCTATGATATACAGCACGAGGGTCAGAAAACCAACACCATGCACCGTCCGGCGCAGCAACTTTATATGCAGATGCCGGAGGCGTTTGAGCAGTGCACTTTTCGGCAAAGCACGTAACGATTAAACAAATGCTCACCGTGGCAACGAATTGTTTTTTCATTGAAGTATAAAGTGAGTATACGATTAAACCTATAGTTACATGGTAAATCTGGTGCGACAGGCATTGAAACTCCACCGGTTTCCTTTCTATTCTTCATTTTTCGCAAACATTCTCAGTATCTCGCTCTCCCGCCGGTGAGGTCAAAAGTAAAACCGGTAGTGAAACTGTTTTCCGGAGATACTATGTACAAAGCCAGATTAGCAGCTTCCTGTAATGTTCCACACCGCTTCATGGGTATTTTATCTGTCATATATTTCACCTGCACTTCAGGCATATTATCTACCAGCGGTGTACGTATTACCGCTGGCGCCATAGCGTTTACCGTAATGCCGGATTCTGCGTATTCAGAACCCTGCACCTTGGTCATGCCTATTAATGCTGCTTTTGAAGCGGAGTAGGCAAGCATACCTGCGTTGCCTTCTTTACCAGCTATTGATGCGAGATGTAAGACTCTTCCGTAATGATGCTCCAGCATATTGGGTATAACTGCCTGTGAAGTATATACGCAGCTCATAAAGTTTACCTCAAATACAAGCTTCAGGTTTTCTATATCTACGAGGTGGCTTTTGGTATTGGTAATACCGGTGATACCTACGCAGTTTACCAGTATATCAATCTTTTTCTCTTTGCTGATGATTTTGTTGATTTCATCATTTACTTGTTGGCGATTGGTAACATCAATTTCAACAGGTACGGCATCACTGTTGCTGCTGAAGTATTCTTGTAACAAATTGCCGTTAAGATCGAACGCATATACCCGGGCGCCATGTTCCATTAGTTTAAATGCAATGGCTTTACCGATACCTGAGGCAGCACCGGTAACAATAGCCGTTTGATGAAGTAGTTTTGCTGGCATATAAAATAAAATGTGTTTTGCTCCTTTGTTATAAGGTTTTAGTTAATGCTACCACGCGGTCATTCAGTTCGTTGATGTATTTGACAGAAGATGCATCGGGTATGTATGCCGCCTTTCTTGCAATGCTGTTGGATAATACGCCTCTTGCTTTCAGTAATTCTTTTTCTGCATAATGGAACAGCTCCATGTTCTGGAGAGAGAAAAATATTTGTGGCATCACTTTTTCAAAGAGGCTGAATGCCTTATCTGTTTCATTTGCTCTTCTTAATAAAAATACCTTCTGCAAAATATCTGCAACGGCTAAACCTGGCATTACTCCTGCGATACCTATCGGCACTAATTCGAGCATATATAAACCGCCCCAGCCTTCAAACAATCCGACTTGTCCTTCAGTAACATGTATGATGTTTTCAAACTTTGGTGCACAAAGCGGCTCCTCAAGTTTTAAGTATTTGAAATTAGGATGTGCTTCATTTAATTTTTTTATAAATGGGGCACTAATGGAGGAGCCGCCGGGATTGAAATCCTGAATAAGTACGGGAGTATCGGGAATTGCGGAGAGAAAACCTGATAAATATTCCATCAATGCATCTTCAGGCAGGCTGAATATACGAGGTACCGCCAATGATATCACATCAGCGCCATTCGCAACGTTCGCTTGCGCGAGCCTGATTGCGGATTTTAATGAAGGATGATTGGACTGGGCAACAATCTTTATTCTCCCCTTTGCCTGGTCAACAGCAATCTTCACTACCTGCAATTTTTCATCATCTGTAAGCTTATAAAATTCGCTTGCATATGCCGGCAGGCAGGCCGCTTCTATTCCGCAAGAGCATGCGAAATCTACCAGCCGTCTCAATGCTGCTTCGTCAATTTCTTCATCTTCTGTAAAGGGTGTGGGTATGATAGGAATAACTCCTTCCAATAATTTGACTGATGATTTCATATTATGATGTTTATGTTGTTTTAAGTTTTCGGCTTCCAAAACTCTCCACCACTGTAAGGATGATCAAAGAAATTAAAACCAGAACTCCTCCGGTAATTGCCTGCCCGCTAAGCTTTTCCCCTAGCCATATTGCTGCAATGGGAAGTCCAAAAAAAGTAATGAGGTAGTTAGAAATAGCTACGTCGGTTGCTTCCAGGCGTTTAAGCGCTATAAAAAAAAGCACCATGGAAAGAAAATTGTGAAAGAACGTAAGTGTTCCTAAAAAACCGATCCACGTATCCGTTGTGAATGTTGGTATCTTCAAAAATATGTCCGAGTCGTAATACAATACGAATGGAGTAAGCAATAGTACCATTACCACATAGGTGTAAAACACCATTTCCATTCCGGTGAATTTGTCGGCTATTTTCTTGCAACCAACGTTATAGTAGGCATTCCCAATTAACGCCAGAAAAATGAGTAGATTACCCATTGCATACTTTGAACCAAAATCCATCTGCCTGATATCGTTAGTAGAACACAGTGCTACCCCGGCAATTGCTATGACAAAACATATCCATTTAATCCGGTTCATTTTCTCCCTGAGTATAATATAAGCCAGTACTGTGGTGAGTATGGGTAGTATTAATACCAAAATGGCAGCATTACTAGCCTGTGAAAAACGCGTACCGAAAGTCATTAATACCTGAGATGGGAATGCTCCAAAAATTACCAGAGGAATAAAAATCAGA
>JADZFY010000314.1 GCA_020854215.1 Chitinophagaceae bacterium
ACTTATACGTTTCACGTGAAACATCAAATTTTGTTGCGAAGGTACAACTGTAACAAACGGTCTTCTTTATTTCGCATTGTTACAACTTCTCTCTTTAACTTATCCTTGTATCCACACAAGTGTAAAACGCCGTGAAAAATAACACGGTGTAGTTCTTCTTTAATGGAGGTCTTCATAATCTTCGCATTTTCTCTAACCCTTTCTATGCTGATATAGACCTCACCTTCTATTTTTTTTTCGGTTCCAAGGTTAAAGGTGATTATATCTGTATAGTAGTCGTGTTGCAAAAATTGCCGGTTAATGTCTAATAAGTACGCGTCTGAACAAAAGATGAACTGGAGTGAAATGAGCTGCTTTTTTTCTGTTAAAAAGATGGTGCGGATAAATTCTTTGAGCCCTTTTCTGTTTTTAAGTGTAAATTGCCGGTATGGAGAGAAAAAGTTGATGCCTGACATATATGATCCTTTCCAGAAAGATAAATAATGAGTAAAACTACCAATAGATTTGTTTAATTATGAAGAGACTTTCAGAAATAGCTCCGGGCGTTGCGGTAGTCATTAAGGAAGTAGAAAATGACGAACTGTTTTTGAAGCTGATGGAGATGGGTTTCATACCCGGTGAAGAAATTTCGGTAGACCAAATAGCTCCATTAGGCGATCCCATTTCCGTAACGGTAGCCGGCTATAGTTTAAGTTTGCGTCTTAATGAAGCAAAAAGTGTATTAGTGGAAGAATTAATGGTTAAAACAGCCTGAGCCAACTTTATTCACTTTTTTCATGTTTATAGGATTGTATTTTGGGTCATTTAACCCGATTCATCACGGGCATTTAATAATAGCCAGTTATATTGCAGATAATACTTCTATAGATCAGGTTTGGCTTATTGTCTCTCCCCAAAACCCCTTTAAAGTTTCACACACACTATTAAATGAATACCAGCGACTACACCTGGTACGCGCTGCTATTGAAGGAGAACCTAAACTACGGGCTTTGGATATTGAGTTTCATTTGCCCAAACCTTCCTATACCATTGATACATTAGCGTATTTGGAAGAAAAATATCCGCAACACCAGTTTGCCGTTATCATGGGTAGCGATAGTTATCAAAACCTACCGAAATGGAAGAATGCAAAGGTGCTGATGCAGCGATACCCAATTTTCGTTTATATCCGGGCCGGATTTGAAGTGGCAGAAACGCAGCATCCTAATCTTACGGTACTCGACGCACCTTTACTCCAAATCTCCGCTACCCGAATCCGGGAAATGGTAAAGCAGGGAAGATCTATTCGTTACCTGGTTCCGGATATTGTGAAAGACGAGATTGACAAGAATGGATATTACAAGAATTAGCTGAAAATACTTAATTTATACAGGACATAGCGTGTATACAGCGCACTTTCTAATAACTACAACAACATGCGACAAAAGCTGAACCTAATAACACTTGGCACGGACAACTTTCAGAAAGCATTAGACTTTTACGAAAAAGGCCTTGGTTGGAAAAAATCTGAAAAAAGTATGGATGGACTGGCATTGTTTGATCTCGGAGGAATTATCTTGGCTTTTTGCACCCAAGAAACGAACTTGCCGACGATGCTTTATTGACCTGTCAGCCAACTTCATTTTCGGGATGAACAATTTGACACAATACCAGGTCAGAAAAAGAAGTGGACGACGTTTTAGAAGAGGTTGCTCAATTTGGCGCGACGATCGAAAAACCTGCACAAAAAGTTTATTGGGGCGGGTACAGTGGGTACTTCAAAGACCCGGACGGATATTTGTTTGAAGTTGCTTATAATCCGTTTTGGGAGTTTGACGACAACGACAATATTAAACTAAAATGACAGCAACGCAGACAATAAAAGCCCTGACAACAATACCGGGCGTTGGAAAATCCATAGCGACAGATTTATACAATATTGGCATCAGAGACATTTACGACTTGAAAGGGAAAGACCCGGAAGTGCTTTACAACAATTCAAACCTTATTGCTGGTTGCGTTCAAGACAGGTGTTTACTTTATGTTTTTAGATGTGCCGTGTATTTTGCGGAAACGCCACCGGACAAACAAGACCCTGAAAAACGAAAATGGTGGAATTGGAAAGACAAATGATAACGGACAAAAATGAGTTTTTTGAGGGAGAGCAGGCGAAAAATTCCGGGTTTAATAACCCTCATCGCAACGCTTGAAACCATTAAACAGACAGATCTCGGAAATCATCCGAAAATAAAACCCAGTACCAGGCACAACAACGCAACTACCGGAGCCGGTAATCGGGTAAAGGCCAGTATTAAAAAGGTTCCGGAAATCACCCCAATATTTAAAAAACTGGTTACGGCCTGTTCTCCAACTTCAAAAAAAGAAATGTCTTTCATGAGGTAAAAAGTAGACGCTGCCATTATTCCCACTACAGACGCGTTAATTCCCTTTAAAGCCCGATAAATAGCCGAATACTTTTTGAGATTATTCCAAACCGGGAAAAAAAATAATACGAGCAGCGCACTGGGTAAAAAAATACCGAAAGTACCAATAGCGCATCCAATGGCTTGCATACCCACACCGTCCTTTTTCAACGCTTCGCCTCCAACGAAGGAGGAAAAGGAAAAGGTTGGGCCCGGAATAGCCTTTACCATCCCCGCCCCCGTGAGAAATTCATTTTGATTGATGCTGATCACATTTTTATTTTGACGGACAATTCTCTCTGTAGAAGGGCGCACTACGTATTGCTCATACATCATCGGCATCAATACGTCTCCTCCACCAAAAACCAAAGCGCCAAAACGATACGTATTTTCAAACAGGTTGAATGCCTTTCGATGCTTCCATTCCTGCTTACGTGACAGTTCACTACAAATACCGGCAACAATAAATATTAAAAAAAATATTACTATGTTTCCCCATTTTATAGGTCTGGCTTCAATTTTCGTGATCCTCTCGGTCTTTTCTGTAAAATTGGTAATTATACCCCCGAGGAGAATCACCGCGGGAAACACAAACGGAGATTTAAAAAGGAAATAAGTGGCTACCATTGTACCGGCCACAATCATTCGGGCGATACGATTTGTAGCAACAAGGGTAAACGACCTGAACGCAGCAAAGGCCAGAAATCCTACAGCCATCGGCTTGATAAACGTGAATAGTTCATTTTGAAAAGACGTGTTACTTGTATAATCCAAAGCAAAGGAAAGCCCAGCCATCAGCAGGCTGGCAGGAAGAATCCATAACAACAGGGTTAACACCGCTAAGGGCAACCTGCCTTTTTTGTATCCAATAAGGGTAATTATTTGTGTGGAGGAGGCGCCGGGCAACAACTGGCAAAAGGCATTGTATTCGAGCAACTCCTGTTCAGAAACATCTTTTCTTTTGGCAACAAAGGTTTTCATCATCATTCCAAAATGCCCCTGTGCACCTCCAAAAGCAGTTACGCTGTAAATTAATACCGCCTTTAAAAAAGATATGTTCCGTAAAAGTCTGTATCGCATGCCCTAAACATTTCCCTGGAATATTTTCGCATGAAATTAGCATCAATTTTTTTAATCGAAGATTTCATAGATTTATGTTGGTGCACAGAAGCTATTGTTTCACACAAATTGAAAAAATAAACGATGAAAACGATTATCGTGCCTACAGACTATTCGCCCGTTGCAATCAACGCAATGGAATATGCGCTGGGATTAGCTCAATCTATTGGCGCCACCATTACGCTGTTGCATGTGTATCAGGCGCCGGTATTGTATAATAACAGTGATATCCCCTTGCCACTCCTTGATCTGGACGAACTGGCAAAAATAAATCGGGAAAAAATGGATCAACTGCTGGATCAGGCAAAAAAGCATGCGCCCACTACACTTGTTATTAATACCGAAACCCGATTGGGAAACCTGACAGATGAACTAAACGATATTTGCAAAGCACTGCAGCCGTTCGCGATAGTGATGGGAACCAAAGGTGCAGGTTTTGTAGAACGGTTGCTGATAGGAAGCTCCACTTTATCTGCTATCAGGCATCTTACTACACCGGTTCTTGTAGTGCCGCCCGGAGCAAAATATATGCCTATTCAGCAAATTGGGTTTGCCACCGATTTGAAGAAAGCGGTAGAAGCCGGACCGGCAAAGGCTATCGAAGACTGGGTAAAAACTTTTGACGCGAACCTGAGAATTATTAACGTTGACGAGCACCATGCGAATGTTAGAGACACCGCCGAACAGGCAGTAGCGATGTATCATTTATTTCGCGATCTTAATCCAACCTATCACTATATTGACAACCCTGAGGTGGAAACCGGGTTAAGCGCTTTTGCTGAAAGCAACGAACTGCATCTGCTGATCGTAATACCACAGAAACACCGCTTTTTAGACTTGCTGTTTCAAAAAAGCCATACCCGGGATTTAATTTTTCATTCGCAAATTCCCATACTCTGTATTCATGAAAAGAGGTAGGAATTTGTAATCAGAAAAATTCAACCAAGCCGGAGCGTCGTCGGCCGCTGCGCCTGTGATTAACAGAAGAAACTCCCTGTGGACCGCCTAATGATATCAGTTTTGTTTGCCTCCTAATAATTCCTCCAGTTTATTCAACAGGTCCTGCCCCCTAAGATTTTTATCAATGATTGTACCTGAGGGATCGAGGAGAAGGTTTTGAGGGATCGCCTGGATACCGTACAACTTTGCTGCTGCATTATTCCAAAACTGCAGATCGCTTACCTGCGTCCAAGAGAGTTGGTCGTCCCTGATGGCTTTAAGCCAGGCCGCTTTTCCACCCGGTCTGTCGAGTGAAACGCCTAACACTGTAAATCCCTTGTCTTTACATTTATTAAATGCGTTAACTACGTTGGGATTTTCCACCCTGCAGGGCCCGCACCAGCTGGCCCAGAAATCTACCAGCACATATTTTCCTCTAAAGGAAGATAAGCTCACCGGATTGCCGAGGGTATCGTTTTGTGTAAAATCGGCCGCCATTTGACCAATGCTGGTTCTTTGGGCAATATCTATCCGTTCTTTAAATTGCAAAGCCGATGGATAGGCTTTTAAAGTAGCAGAGAGTTGTTTGTATAAGGGCTCAATTTCGTTAAAGTTGATGTCGTTACCAGCGTATTGCTGCAATAACACCAGCGACACCGGAGATGCCGGATGCGATTTTATGAAGGTTTCAAAAACATCTTCTTTTATAATTTTTCCGAGAGATGCACCCCGTTCTTCTATGGTTTTCATTTGTTCTTCATTTCCATCATTGCGGAATTGATTGTAGGCTGAAGCCAGGGACTTCATACTGTCGTTGTACGGCTTTATCAACTGCTCGAAGGCTTTGTAGTCCGTATGTGCCGCGGAACCCTTTACCCGGATATTGGAAAAGGAATCCACACTCGTTATCCTAAGTTTTCCTGGCGATAAAAACACGGTAACGATATCCTTTGCAGAATTTATCTGCTGTGAGTTTCCGGCTACCGGTTCATTGTATTTTATGCTTAACCTGGATAGCAGGGGCTCGCTTATCTGTCCGCTCAAACGATACCGGCCGTTTTTTACTTCTGCACTATCGGTAACCCGGTTATTGTCCACTACATAAAACAGGTACACCCATGCCCCTGTGTCCTTCATGTTTTTAAGCTTACCCGAAATCGTAAAATTGCTTCCCGCTTTTGTTTGGGCCGATAGGGTAAAAGGCATCAGTGCCAATAAAAAAAGTAGAAACTGTTTCATAGAAAGGTGAAGATGTTTTTAGTTTGCGATTGATGAACGTTGACCCATTGTAGGAAATATACAGCATAGCCGCCTGGTTATTGCGATAAATCCGGTTCAATTTTCCCGGGTTATTTTAGTAGACGTTTTCCATTTGTTTTGAAGTAATTCGTCAAGCTGTTCGTGACTGAGTTTTTTAGCAATGATATTTTTATCCTTATCCAGCAGGTACAATACCGGCGTTTGATATACGTCGTACAATTGTTTATAACCCGGCTTGTTCGATGCATACTCTGCATCTCTCACCTCGGGTAACTGGTAAACGTGTGACCATCCCTTGAGCCGGTGTTCCCGGATAAAATTAAGCCAGGCGGGCTTTCCTCCGTCCGTCATCACGCCATAAATTTGTACTCCCTTTTGTTTCCATCTGTGTTGAAAAAGGGAATCTAATTGAGGAATTTCCTTTTGACAGTGACCACACGTAGGATCCCAAAAGCAGATTACAATATAGGGGGCCTTAATACCATACAGCGGGGTTGGTTTGCCGGCGCTATCTACCATGTTCATATCGGCGGCTTTTTCACCAATAAGATTGGCCATTACGCTATAGGCCCGGTCAAACACGGTTTTTCGATATTTGTCATTAAGCCAGTAATCGGCCTTGCCCGGAGCATAATACCGTTCAAACAAATTGACGAATACCGCGTCCTGACCCATATACTTTGGATTGATATATTTTTCAGTAAGGGTAGAAAGCAAAAACTTAAACATTTCTTTATTGCTTAACGCCGCATCCAGCATTTTGTTTGCCGCTTTGATCAACGTATCCGGCTGCTGTTGCAGCACATTGTTGAAATACCGCTGAAGTTTTGGTTCAAAAACGGGAGTGCGCACTAACCGGTCATCTGTAAATGATACACCATCCCAATAATGTTGTTTGTAATATTGATAGGCAAATGCCGAATCATATTTTCCCCCGGGATGAGAAGCCGCTTCCGGAACCTTCGGTTCCTGCAGAAGATGAAAGATTGCGGTGAGGAGGTGCGAAGGATGCGCTTTTATAAACTGCTCACGGTATTGTAGCATTTCCGCATTGAGCAGGGTTATTTTTGATTGAATACCGGCAGCATCACTTGGATTATTCTTTAGCTGCTGCTGCAAAGCTGCAATGGACTTTCCTTTGGTTTGTGCTATTATCTGATATTCCTGAAATAGCTGGTTATCGGGCGAATGCACAAACTGTGTTCGTCCAATGATGTCCGTAGTGTCGGTACTCACTTCAAAATGCTGTTGCCGGTCAATCAGCATTTCAAACCAGCCATTTTTCTTTGGGAAGATGACCATGTAAACTCCGCCAAACAGCTTCTCTTTCCCGGAAAAGACCGCTTCACTTTTTTGGTTGATTGCGACGGAATCAATAATGTACTGTTTGCCCCCAAAGTGATGTCCAAGGTAGAGATACCCGCTGGAAAACGGTTTGAGTGTTACCTTAATCTTATAGCCATCCTGTGCAAATGTGCCAACTGTTGCGAAAAGGAGAACAATAATTAAAATGCCGTTCTTCATGTTATTGGGCTGTAATAACTGCAAATCTATCTAAAAGGACGTTGTTACCCGTTAACAAACGATGCATTTTAATATTTGTTTCACGCCGGTTGTGCCTTTGCGGCCCACTGCATACAATACCCGTCGGTATGAACCGGGCCTTTAAAAAGCAGACAACCCCCACAGGTCTTTTCCTTTTCCCAGGGAATGAATAATCCGCAATTGTGGCAGGCTTTTCCTTCTTCCGGCGTCTTGTCAACGTAACCGAATTTTTTGCGCTTTTCCAGTTCTGCTGCACTTACACCGCTAAAATCGCTACAGGGATCTGCCGACACCGGAGCGCTGCCGCTATCTGTTTTTGTACTGGAATTGTTGTCACCCTGGCAACCCTGAATGAAGATACCGGCGCCTGTGATGGCTGCACCGCCACCCACTAAACGGCGAATAAAATTTCTTCTTGAATAGTCTTTCGCGTTCATATTCTGATTTTTATTTTCCAATAATTTCGGTAAATAATTTTTTAAGACTCCCAAGCGATTTGGCCGCATCATCGCCTGCTTCTCCACTAATAGCTTTCAGCTTTTCCTTGGTTTCATCCGTTGTGCCTTTGGCGTTTTGGAGTCCGGTGCTTAATCCTTTTACAATAGATGCTAATGCATTCGGTAGCTTTGTTATGGTTGGCAGTTCGCTTTGTTGCAGCAACGCAGTTACCTGCGATTTTTGATTTCTGGCGCCAATAGTTTCGGCAAGTTCTTTTAGGAAATCATATTTCCAGTCCTCTGCTTTTTCCGTAAAAGCGCTTTTCAATAATTCGTCCAGAAGCTCCACAGAAGAACCGGCATCCGAACTCAAAACCGCGGCCCTAAACCAACTACTTTTACCGTGCGATAACACCGCTTTTGCGAGCGAGGGAATGATGCTCTTTTCATTATACGCTCCCAAACTGAATGTAGCCTGGTAGGCAACCCGTATGGTGGAGTCTTCTATCAACCGTTGAAGAGCGTTCAAACAGGCAGGAAATCTTTCGGCAAGTATTGCCGCATTTTCGCGCACACCCGGGGCGGAATCTAATAGCGCTTTATTCACGATCTCTGCGTCCAGAGCATCCAAACCTTCCAATACATACAATGCATGCAGGCGGGTATGGGGATCACCGTTTTGTAGGAATAGATTTTTTAACGCCGGGATCACCGTTTTATCCTGCCTTTCAAGCAATAATCGCTGGGCTGTAGTACGCCACCAGCGATTTTTATGCGTTAATGCTTCCACGAGCTGTTGTGAAGTGGCTGTCTTTAAATTAGCTTTTACAGATTTTGCCTTGTTGTCATTCGCTGGAACTACCCGGTAAATGCGGCCCATAGTATTTCCTGCATTCATATCCATGTCCGTCTGAAGATCTTCCGGAATGGAAAGCGGTGTTTCAATATGCTGGCGATACATGTCAATAATATACAGATAGCCATCCGGACCCACTGAAAAGTTTGCCGGGCGGAACCAGGTATCGGTAGTTGCCATAAACTCCTTCGCTTTCTCATTTTTTCCTTGCTTAGCAACATAGTAGGGTTCGCTGTCCGATAACTCAAGAATATCCCGGTGTATCAGATTTCCCGCAACTTCAGCAGTGAAAATATTTCCATAGTATTCTTCAGGAAACGCGTCACCACCATAAAATGTTCCTCCCGATGCACCGGTAAAATGATCGCGGGCATATTCTACCCGGTCTAATTTGTTCTCCTTATACTCTTTATTCCGGCGATCTGTTCTTTCCTGTCTCCAGTAAGGCGTTTCTGAAATCTGGAACATGATCGGATCATGATCCGAAATATTCATCACCCCTGATTTCAGACTGGAAGGCAGGTAGGGGTTTCTCGTAAGGTATCTTTTGGGCGCAACCGCCTGTTGAATATGAAGAGAATTAGTAGTGAAAAAGCGATGCCCCCAATCGTCTAAAGCAAGCCCAAACTGGCCTCCACCCGTAGTAAGTTCATATTGTCCGCGATCGAGGCGGAAGCGAAAATCGGACCCTCTCATTTGTAACGTAGGTCCGCCGGGGTTTTGCTTAAACTGCACTTCACCTGCCTGTCCGGTATTATTAGCATAAATCCAGTTGTCAATACCAAAACGCAAATTGGTAATTTGAGCTTCTTCGTTACCCGTAAAGAATCCGGAAAATAAAATTTCTTTTTGATCCGCTCGTCCGTCTCCGGTAGTGTCTTTATAATACATAATGTTGGGTGCGGCAGCAATTAATAAACCGCCTTTCCATGGGAGAACACTGGTTGCTTCCCGAAGATTTTCTGCAAACACGATGGCTGTATCTGCACGGCCATCATTATTAAGGTCTTTCAGCATGATAATTTTATCCTTTCCTTTTACAGAATCGGGTTTATAGGCATCAATCATACTCACCACGTAAGCATTACCCTCTTCGTCAAATTCCATGTCCACCGGATCTATTACAAGGGGCTCGGTAGCGAAAATCTCAGTTTTGAAACTTTCGGCAAATTGAAAAGTCTTCATAGATTCTTCCGGGGATAACGGCCCGGGATATCTCGATTTTTGGCCGCAAGAAGACATCAACACAATGAGCCCGACAACGATTAAAGTGAAGGAGATTTTGTTCAGCGAACGGTTACAACAATGGATCATTTTATTACAGTTTAAAAAGTTTTTTAGCATTTTCATATAATAATTTGCGCTCAATATTTCCGGAAGCGGATAGCCGGCGAACAACAGCAATGATTTGTGCTCCATCACATTCCCTGCCGCGCCCAACAACATCTGCACAATCGCTGCCAAAGAGGAGTTTGCCCTGGTGGCGTTCAAAGAACGCGCGGGTGAAATCTTCGTCGCGGGTTAATGCGTTTAGCCCGGAGCCGGCAGATAAATCGCCATACATATTGGGATAATCGCTGAGGTAGCGATCGGTAATACCTCCGGGAACCATTGCGCCTTTGGGATATAATACCGATTGGTCGGAATGGTTTTTATCAATATTGGCCCACCACGTTTGGGCATGGCCGATAAAGTTAACCCTGGGATATTGTTCTAATATTTTATAAAAGCGGTCAAAGCCATAATTGTACATGCCGTGCTGCCAATGCATCAAAACCGGAACATCATAATGTTGTGCCATCTGGTATATCTTATGCATTTCGGCAGAATCAGGTGCTACTCCGAACTTCAACTCTCCGATCAACAAAGCGCCCAATTTCAAATATTTTTCTATTTCATAAAGGGCATCAGAAGCATCAGGCACCGCACACACACCAAACCGATACTGTTTTCTATGCTCTTTTGCAAAAAGATAGCTCTCTGCATTACCTCCAACCTGCGCTTGTAGCCCATTTGAAACTCCCTGGTGCGTGGAAGCCGAATTTACCGGTCTCCCGGCCGGAAGCAGAATAGTGGTGGTAATGCCCATGGCTAATTGATGAGCAATCATTTGTTCATCGGTACGTGCATGGTAATGAATATGCTGGTGGATGTCTATGATGGGATCGGGTTTCTTTGAGGCTCCCTCAGCAACAAGACATTGGGGCATGCCGCTCCCCAGGGCAAGCAGTCCTGCCTGGGTAATAAAGCTCCGTCGGGAATTATCGTATTTAATTTTTTCCATTTTTAGACACCTGTGATCATTGATCCTTTCTTTTAAATGCGTTTTCCCAATCTTCGGGCAGTTGCAGCGACCATACATCGTTGGCCAGGGGAGGCGTCATTCCGCCGGCTATCCATATTTTGTCGCGGTACACAAATGCAGATGTTTCATGGCGTTCTTTCCAAACCGGGGAGGCGGAAAACACTTTCCAATCTCTACCGTCTTTTGAGTACCATACATCGTTCCAGTTCTTATACGGGTTACCGGACCAGCCGCCCATCACCCATATATGGTTACGATATACTACACTTGAAAACCATATACGTTCATGCCAGGGGGCCTCGGTAACCTTCGACCAATGGATACCATCAGCAGAGCTCCACACATCATTCAAAGCAAAGTATTCGGGAACATAATTGCCTCCGCCGAATAAGTAGATTTTTCCGTTTAACACCACCGCCTGATGATACGCTCTTGGTGCCCAACCGGCATGTGCAGTCGCCAGTGTCCAATCTTTTCCGTTTGAACTGTACCACACATCATTCTTCAGACTATGGCTGTTCCCAAAGTAATAATCTTCTGTTCCTCCCAGCAACCACAACTTATCCTGAAACACTACTACCGCTGAAGCTATCCGTGGCGTCCACGCGGCAGCGCGGGTTTCTACAACCCAGTCTTTTCCATTTTTGGATGACCACACCTGGTTACTTGCCGAGTGCCCTTCCAGTCTGCCATTGTACCATCCGCCCATTACCCACATTTTGTCTTTAAATACAACAGACATCGCCAGATCGCTATGTATCCAGGGCGCCTCGCCCGCTACCTTTTCCCAGGTTTTGCCGTCGTCAGATCGCCACACATCCCTTGGCGGTGCTTCGTGTGAGTTAAACCAGCCTCCCAAAATCCACAGACTGTTGTTAAAAACCAACTCACCCTGCGAATCACGCGGCTGCCAGGAAGCATGTGGCTGCTCCAATGTCCAGGAGTAACTATTTTGATTTAAGATATTTAATATTGCTTCCTTCCATAGTGAATAGGTTTCCGCCGTGTAGTGAATGCCGTCTTTAATGGCGAATTGCCTGAGCAGAAATTTCCCGTCAGAAATTTTTGGATTCAAATCAATCAGGCTTACGTTCTTCTGTTTTGCCAGGAGCCCGATCGCATGGTTCAGGCTTTTAATGCGGAGGTTAAAACTATCGGGATCAAAAGACGTGTAATTATCCGCCAGATAGGTTACGGTATTCAACACCGGTGTGATACCTTTTCCTCGCAAAGTGTCTACCAGGATAGCAAGGTTTTTAATAATGGTTTCCTGTGGAATGTTTCGCCCCAGATCATTAACGCCGCCTTCTATAAAGCAAACTTTTGGCTGCAGATTAAAAACGAAATTCATTCTATGGATGTATCCTTCCGTAACGTCACTTCCTATACCTCTGTTGGCCACATCGGAACGGTTGAGGATATCATCCCAATGGCCTCGTTCTGTAAGAGAATTTCCCAACAGTACGATATCCTTTTGCCCGATTTCGCCGGCAAACTGCTCAAGTCGTGTAAAGTAATGTGAGTTGTCCCGGTAATCATAACCAGGCGCTTTCATTCTGCTTCGTCCAAATAAACTGTCTATAAAATGATAGGCTTCCCATCTGGTTCGAAAGGGAAAGTCATGTCCACTGTTGGGATAGCGAACCTGGAGGTTTTGGGGTACATTGAAAGATTGGTAGGTTGATGCAAGGGTTGCCATTGCATTTTTAACACCGGCCGGATTAAAGTTCGCATCGGCTGTGGGTGAATTGGAAAAGAAAGCACGGGGCGCAATTGCACCAATAACACGGTCAAAATCAAAGGGAATTTTATTGGGATCAAGATTGAATTTATCGCGGATGAGGGGCATGTATCTTTCCTGCGCCCAAGGCCATAAGTTTCCTCCATACTTTTTAGACGATACCGAATCGCCGTTAAAATAATCATGGAATAAAGTCCAGCCACAACTGGATACCACAACTTTTAATCGAGTGTCAAAAGCCGCTGTAAATATTGCATTGTGTCCGCCGAGTGAATGCCCTATTACTCCGATGCGGGTAGTATCAACATCTGCCCTTTTCACTAATAGATCAACACACCTCATATTGTCGAAGACGGCTTTCATAGTTCCGGACAGATACCGGTCGGAAGTAAAATCATAATTTTTCGCATCGCCAAAGCTGGGGTAATCCGGAGCTATCACAACAAATCCTCTTTCAGCCAACTCTTTTGCATAAGCACGGTTGGACAAGTCGCCCTTTCCGTCCACTATATTCTTGCCAAGATCTCCCGTAGGATGCAACGCAAGCATGGCTGGCAATCGCTTCACCGCTCCATGTTGAGCTGGAACATATAAAAGGGCATGTACCGTTTCGTTTTGTGCTACAGAGAGTTCAATCAAAAATTTGGTGTACCCGGGCTCCCGCACGCTGTCCGTGTACAGGATCCTCATTGGGGAGCTCCTGTCCCATTGAGGAAGCGACCCCATTACACTTTGCAGATCGGCAAGGGTCCTTGTTCTTTCCTCTTCCAGTTCTTGCAGGGAATGATTGTTGACCGCGATCCGGGTGTTTTTTGTGTTGTTCGAATAACGATCCGTTTTTTTCGAAGTTGCACAACCTGTTATGGCGCTACAGAAGAAAAGGAGAAAAATCCATGTTAGCCTGTTCATGGATAAGAGAAAAAGAAATCTTTTATTAAATGTTATCGTTAATAAAACCATATTTGAGCAAAACAAGTCTACGTCGTTAAAATGTAGTCACAAATTATTTGTGCGTCTTTGCCGGAATCAATCGTACCGCTCTCACATCGAACAAATATCCTTCCTGGGTCGGAGATCCCGATTTTAACAGCACCGTTTCTTTTCCTTCCTTCAGCCAAAGGCTTCCGATCTTTTTTGACTGATAGGTGAACCAGGACCCTGTTTTTTCCACTTTTCCTCTAATTTTTTTATTGCCTGCCTGAAGCACAAAAGACTTACCGGCCACGGTGTCCGCCACTGACCATTCCAGATACACATCATACTTTCCTGACTTTGTAATATCCACGTTCCAAATGGCCTGGTCTTTGGCTTCAAACCACCCCAATGCTTTCCACTCCGGCATATATTTAATTTGATTGCCGGCTGTACCTGCTAACCAGGAACTCAAAGAATATATGTCGTTTATGTTTTTGAGAATTAATGTGGGTTGGTTAATCGTGGGCCTTTCTGCTTTAAATGTTGAAGGCATCAATGTTTTCACTTCGGCTATAATAAGGTCTTCCACTTCGGGAGAAAATGGAGCGGGTTTATTGTACCAGTACATACTGCCTTCGGCTTCGTATCCTCCTTCGCCTATTACCCGGCGTGAGGCAATGTAACAGGGCACATCGTTGGCATATGCGTTTACCCATAGTTGTTCAGCACCAAATAAGTTTTTAAGTCTAATGGAATAATCCACTACCACTTCTCCTGCAAGATTGACCATTGCGAACTTATCATCGAAGTTCCAAACCTGAACAGGATAGTCGAGCACAGGGGAAATCACTTCACCTCTTTCTACCCACTCCAGCGCAAGCCGGGCGTAGTACCCTTTAATACTCTTCTCTTTTGTCCATTCCATTAACTCCGTAACATTGGGCACTTTAGAAAAGGGAAGCTTTACCCATTCCATCCTTCCTATTGGAGGACTGTTCAAAGGCTGTAATTGAGCAGATAAAAGTTTGTCTACATTGTCGGCTATTTCTTTGCCGTATTGTATTACATTATTTACGCTTCCTCTGGGCATTGGATTTGCATCGCCGGCGGTGCCTAAAGCTATTAAAGCTACTGTGCCCGGATGCCGTTCTTCTATCACGCGATGTGCTTCCGCAATCCAGTCGCCGTGAATTTTATGCATATCACCCCCAAGCGTTGTGCCGTGGCAGGCATAATTAACAAAAACAGCTTTCAATGAACCATCAGGAGCGACAATCTTTAGAATAGGCAATGCCGGATCTACCGGGCCTCCCTGAGTTCGGCGATTTTTGGCGAAATGAGCCTGCCCCTGCCCCCAACTTATATAAGCAGGTTGCCGGTTGTTCAGAGCACTAATGGCCACGGATTGCAACTGTTGGGTAAGCCATTCGGTATACTGAGCAATATGGATTAATTCAGGAAGGGCTAAAAGCGAGTCCGAAAAATTACCGTCCCTATATTGCAGAATATTAATCAGATTTCCCACTTCCGGACCGCCGTGCGTGTGAGAAGCATAGATGGCAACCTGTGCCGGTGGAATACCCTTTTCCTTTTGAAGAAAATCTGTTATTGCTTTTGTAATATGCCAGGGAATGCCTACCAGGTCCACGGTTATCAAAACGGAAGGGTGCTGTGCGTCACTGCCAAGCGCCAAAGCCTTAGCGGCGATAGGTTGAAGAATACTATCCGCTTCCGTGCTAAGCCTTGCGGCATACCCGGACATACGAACCGGGAATTGGGGTGTAATGTCAATGCTGGCTGCTCCCGCCTCCACCATCCGGTTTCCTAAAGGGCTTTCTTGTGAAAAAGAAGCCTGTGGCAAATTTACAGAGGACACAAATGCCATCACAAAAAGCAGCAAACCCGGAAGGCGGTTCCGAAAAATTTTGAACAAAAACAGCTTCATGAAGTAAGTAGGTTTAAACGGTACGGAATAGCATTATGCAGCACCTTCAAGCTACCCTTCGTGTAATTCAAACCAAACACGCAACAACACTCGGTTTCATATATCCACATGGCAACTAAAAAAAGGGTTAAAAAATGCTTCCTGCCCGAAAAAATTTCCCGGGTTACCGAAGATACGTTAACGAACACGGAAAAATGCATGTTTCAGGAAATAATATTATTTTTTAGGCATTCCGTTCTCCCATGCTGATGTTGTAAATACTTTTTGTATACAACACTTTCGGGGGAGCCCGGTTTCATGAAATCTGATAGATGAACCTTTTTTGGGTTTATTTTTTAGCCATCCTTTTATTCATCGGGGAGAGTATTGAATACGTCTTAAATACTCTACAAAAGGAGTGATAATTTTGAATATACTTGTAAATATTTCCTGTTATTAAAATAGCGCAATAGGTATGAATATTTTAAAATGTGTTTTTTTGTTGTTTTTTCTGTACTGCACCGGAGAATCTTTTGGACAGCATCTTGATTTTTCCAGCGCTGTGATATGGACAAACCAGAATAAAAAACTTCCACTTGATAAACCCGTACAGGTGTTGCGGGAGGAAATTGCTAAGCGAACCCATTTGTTGCTGCCTCAGGTATCGAAACAGCCCGAGGTGGGAACGCCGGTTATTTATATCATTACCGATGACAGGGAATCAAAACTCCCCAAATTTGTACGGGAGAGTCTGGGCGCTGTGGCCGTACCTGGAAACGAAGGTTTTCGATTGATGGTCCTGAAAGAACAGCAGTCCATACTCATAACGGCAAAGGATGCACGCGGAGTATTATACGGTGTAGGACGCCTGTTAAGGAAAGCCGATATGCGCCCTGGTTCGTTGTTGGTGCCAGACAACCTTCTTGTCGCCACAGCACCGAAATATTCCATCCGCGGCCATCAACTGGGTTACCGGCCTAAAACCAACTCGTATGATGCTTTTTCGGTGAAACAATTTGATCAGTATATACGTGAATTGGCTTTGTTTGGAGCGAACAGTATCGAAATCATGCCACCCCGCACAGATGATGACGACAGCAGTATCCACATGCAACTTTCGTCCGCCAAGATGATGGTGGAACAATCGAGGATTGCAAAAGAATACGGACTGGATGTGTGGATGTGGTATCCGAATATGGGTCCGGATTACACGAACCGCGATTCCCTGAGAAAGGAACTGCAGGAACGTATAGAGGTGTTTGCCGCATTACCTAAATTAGATCATCTTTTTGTTCCCGGGGGTGACCCCGGCGACCTCGAGCCAGATGTGTTGTTTGACTGGTTGGGTAAAGTGGCCGTAGCGTTAAATCAGTTTCATCCCAATGCTAAAATATGGGTTTCTCCACAAGTATTTAGACCCAGCAAAAAATGGTATGATGATTTTTTCCGGCATGTGAACAGTGGATATCCCTGGTTCGGCGGCGTAGTGTTTGGCCCATGGGTTAAGATTCCTCTTCCGGAATTACGGAAACGGGTAAACGAAAATATTCCGATACGCAGATATCCGGATATTACTCATAGTTTGAGCTGCCAGTATCCGGTACCCGATTGGGATATCGCGTACGCTACTACCTTGGGAAGAGAATGCGTGAACCCCAGACCGGAAGATGAAAAGCATATCCACAATTTGCTGGCGCCATACGCTGCAGGGAGTATCAGTTATTCGGAAGGAACGAATGATGATGTGAATAAGTTTATCTGGAGCGATCAGGACTGGGACCCACAAGTACCGGTTATCGAAACACTGCGCGATTACAGCCGCTTGTTTATGGGTGCAGCGATAGCAGAAGCTGCTGCGCAGGGAATCATGAACCTGGAAGCGAACTTTAGGGGAGCATTACAGACCAACGAAAAAGTAGAACAAACCCTTCGGCAATGGCAGAATCTGGAAAGCCACGCATCTGCCGAACTCATTAAAAATTTTCGATTCCAGATGTGTTTGCTGAGAGCCTATTACGACGCATATATTCAACACCGCCTGATATACGAAAAAGCACTGGAATCCAGGGCGAGGGAAATACTTGACAATGCAACTGCGGAAACCTCTGCGCTGGCTATCCTGCAGGCAAGAATGGTTTTGGAGCAATCGAAAGATGAACCTGTGGCACAGGCGTGGAAGGAAAAATGCCTGGTGTTTGCAGACTCATTGTTTAGTAGTATTGGTGCACAGTTAACCATCGAAAAACATGGTGCAATGCCGGGACGCGGAAATTTTATAGACAATATGGATATACCGCTCAATGATGCCCCCTGGCTGCTTGATCAGTTGGCAATGCTTGAAAAAATAGAAGACGACAACCAGCGGCTGGAGAAACTAAAAGAAATGCTTCATCGTACCGACCCGGGTCCAGGAGGGTTTTACGATCATTTTGGATCAACACAAAGCAAGTACAGGCTGGTTTCTGAAAAAACCTGGTTTGAGGATCCGGGGAGTTTACAATCGCCCAGAATTAGTTTTGGTGTTGGAGTTATCGGGCAGGAATGGGTACACGAGGTGAGATCGCAGGGCTTTTCCGGACAAACTACTCCTGCTGCATGGATGAGTCAGATCAATACTTTATACGATACACCGCTGCGAATCAAATACGGGAATCTCGATACGACGGCAACGTATAAAATGCGGGTGACTTATACCGGCAGATTCCGCTCCAGATTGAAATTAGTTGCAAATGATAATATTGTAGTCCATGAGTTAATGGAAACCGATACAAAGCCATTGTATGAATTTGATATTCCTCAGCAGGCAACAAAAGGAGGACAGGTAACATTTACCTGGACCTGCGGGGAAGGACAACGGGGCGCTCAGGTTACCGAGGTTTGGCTGATAAGGAAATAACAGGCAGGCCATTAAAAGTACAGGGAGACGTTTTCCTACGGTTTTATATAGCCGTCCACGTAAAAAATGATCTGGTAAAGAAGTGAAAGAGAAAACAAATCAATTGGAAAAAAATCTGCCGTTAGTTACCGATGTTTATAGCCGTATGTTGAAGAAGCCCCAAAAGCTACCGTAAAGCCTTTAGTTTAATTGAGCGTGGCATCCGGGTAGACCAGATGGAAAAATTTTTCGGGAATGGGCCATTCGTGTAATTGAAAAAATCCGGACAAAAATCTGTTTAATTCAAAGACGTTGGATTATTGTGAATGTATCATCGGGATAACTTATCGTGGCCCATTTGCTGTCAACTGCAAATTTTGGCATTGAAGAATGGTGGTGGTGGATTGTCGCCCGGCCCGGCACATAACCCTGTCTTAATACATTAGTTCCTTGCCGTAATCCTATCTATGATTAAGTTCGCCCTGGCACCGGTTTCTCCGGTGCTGGGACAAATTCCTTCTCCCCGCAACGCTTTCACAATTGTGTCCAATAACGGTTGCTGCACATGGGGAGGATAGGGAACATCGTATTCTGCAACTCCGTCGGCGGTTTCCACCACTATTTTGCTGCTTTCAAAAAATGAAAAGCTGATCTTTCCTTTTGAGCCAATCAGTTGAGAACGGTCCACCCGTTGTTCTTTGTTAACGGTAAAACACCAGCTTCCCGTGCCTACAATTCCCGATTCAAATTCAAAATTGGCAACAACAATATCATCTGCCGGATATAAACCTGCCTGGTTGCGAGCTACTCCTTTTGCCTGTTTAACCGGGCCCAGTGCATATTCCAAAAAGTCGAACTGGTGAGCTGCCAAATCGTGAAAATGACCTCCCCCCGATATTTCAGGAAATACCCGCCATCTCGGTTTTGGATTGTCTCCCACTTCCTCATTGTAGGGTTGCCAGTGTAATGCAATAATTACGCAACGAATATCACCTATCCATTTGGCGTCTATCAGCTCCTTCAACTTTAAAAAATAGGGTAGTGTTCTCCGGTAGTACGCAACAAATAAGGGAACACCTGTTTCCCTGCTAACCTGGTTCATTGCCTCACATTCTGCATAGTTTCGGGCCATTGGCTTTTCAACATAAACAGGTTTGCCGGCCCGCATTGCTTTCGCTGCATATTCCAGATGTACGTCAGGGGGAGTGGCAATATATATGGCGTTCACATCGGGGTCGTTGATCAGGTCATCCACATTATCGTACCACTTGTTTACGGCATGTCGGTTGGCGTAGTCGGCTGCCCTTTCCCTGCTCCGCGCCATTACCGCTACCAGTTTTGAATGTGGAACCTTGTTAATGGCCGGAGCACCACTTTTTTTCTCGGTAACATTTCCGCAACCTATCATTCCCCATTGAACTTCCTGCATATACTTGTATTGGTGAAAAGGTAAGAAAAATTGAATCAACAAACGGGGCCTTCACTCGGTGGTAAACCTGCACTTATATTGTCGGCAACGCTTCCTGTTCCCCGGTATCCGGGTCTTTGAGATCGCCGACGGCCGTTTTAATTGCATTAATGTCTGCGTTCAGTTTCTGGCTAAATAACGTTCGGTCTGTGCTGTGTACTACAATGTTTGCACCTTCCTTTACCCATTTTGCCTGCCTTTCGGGGTCAAGTGAAAAATGAATAGCAATGGCGAGTCCTTTGCTTCTTGTAGTATGGATTATATATTTAACTGCTTTTTCAAATTCGGGATGGTCATATTGCTCGGGTATGCCAAGACTGATTGAAAGGTCGTGCGGGCCAATAAAAACGGCATCCAGTCCCGGAACACTCAGCAGATCGTTTAAGCGATGGAGTGCCGGAACACTTTCGATATTAGCAATACAAATATTTCCTTTGTTGTAGTTGTTCAGGTAGGTTTTCATTTCGTCTGATAATACATGTTCCCCGCGTAAAACTTTCTGCAGTATCTCACCCTTCAGCGGACGAAACTTGGTGGCGCCCACTAACTCTCTGATTTGCTCCACAGTTTCTAAGTAAGGCGCAATAACGCCTTTGGCACCACCATCTAAACATTGGCAGGCCAGGAACGGATCGGGAGACGGAATGCGCACAATAGGGGTAATACCGTAAGCCTGCATGTGCTGACACATCCTGGCCATTTCCGTACGGTTCAGCGCCGTATGTTCTGTATCAATAAATGCAAAATCAAGTCCGGCACTTTTGATAACCGGTGCCCAGCCGGGCGCAGGCGAAGTAAAACAGGTGCCATACACATTTTGTCCGTTTTTCAACTTTTGCAGCATATCCATTTTCGATTTCTATTTAGTCATTTTTACAGGGTCCACAACAACGTAGCGGATAGACTTCTCATCTTTTCCTTTGTGATAGGAATAGGTCATATGCAACATACCGTCTTTTCCCTGAAGGAGTGCCGGGTAGGAATATCCGCCACCATCCTTTGGATGGTCTTCAATTTTTGTTTTCCATTTCCAGGTCTCGCCTTCGTCATCCGAAAGATACAGACTCAGGATATACCTTCCATCATCAATATCGTTACCAAGGAAAGCCCACCTTCCATCTTTAAGGGTGCATATCTCCACACTTGCGGTATTCGGAATTTCTGTTTTTGTAGTTGCCGTCCAGCTTTTACCGCCATCGTTTGACTGGCTCTTGTGCACCCTGTTCGGAGCGTCGCCGCTGTCGCGCATATACGCCACAATCGTTCCATCTTTTTTCTGGGCGAGTGCCGGTTGGATGGGCCCGCGTCCCACAATGGGAAGGCTCGGATACCAGCTTTCGCCGTCATTGTCGGATATTGCGA
>JADZFY010000315.1 GCA_020854215.1 Chitinophagaceae bacterium
CAACGCCAGCACTTCACAGATGATGGAAGCAATGGATGATATTGTATGGAGCATCAACCCTGCCAATGACAGCATGGCAAAAATTATCGCACGTATGAAAGAAACGGCAGGTGCGATTCTTGAGCCGGGGCAAATAGAATATCGTTTTGTCGTAGATCCTGGAGTTCCGGAGCTCCGATTTTCCATGGAAGCCAGGCGGGAAGTATTTCTCATCTTTAAGGAGGCCCTCAATAACATTGTAAAATACGCCGACAGTTCGGAAGTGGTGTTTACGCTTACTAAAAAGGGAAGCAGTTTAAAGATGGAAATTAAAGATAATGGCAAGGGTTTTCAGCAACCCGCAGAGATTTCGGCGGTGCGAGGCAACGGATTAAGAAATATGGAAAAACGTGCGAGTAATTTAAATGGCGTGTTGGTGGTGAGCTCAGCACCCGGCAGGGGAACAAGTATAGAATTGTCGATGCCCATCGCATGAATATGCGTTGTATTGATGATTGGGGTTTTTGATATTTGCATTGTCAATACAAAACAAAATGAAAAAGAAACATTGTTTATTTTACCGGATTTACCTGGCAGCCCTGCTTTTTATCCATTTCGCGAGCACGGATAGCACTGTTATTAAGGAATATGCGGTGTACTGGAAAACAATCATGAGCTTTGCTACCCAATACCAGCACGTTGCCATCATTGCCATACAAAGAACCTTAAGTTTTACATTATGATACGGGTATTGTTATACGATGATTCGGATCAGTTCAGGGAAGCGATTTCACTGTTGCTGGAGCAAACTGCAGGGTTTGATGTGGTTGGAAAGTTCAACAATTGCGAAACAGCGGTTGCGGATGTTGAGCTTTTGAAACCTGAGGTTATTCTGATGGACATAGATATGCCCGGCGCAACTGGAATAGACGGTGTAAGAATGATTCGCCAGAAGATTGCTGACGTAAAAATCATTATGCTTACTGTTTTTGACAATAATAAGAATATCTATGATGCCATCCGCTTTGGAGCGAATGGTTATGTGTTGAAGAAGAGTACTCCCGCTGCGATTATTAGCGCAATCAGAGACGTGTATGAAGGTGGTGCGCCAATGAATTCATCTATCGCAACACAGGTATTGCAAATGTTTGCCGGTATGTTGCCAGGCACGCAAAGTTACGGCTTGTCCGAGAAAGAAAAGGAAGTATTGAAGTCACTTGTGGATGGTAACAGTTACAAAATGGTTGCCGCGTCATTAAAAATATCTATTGATACCGTTCGCTCGCATATACGAAGTATTTATGAAAAGCTCCAGGTAAACTCTAAAAGCGCGGCAGTAGCCAAGGCGCTGAAGGACCGCATTCTTTAACAATTTTAATGGAGAATTTTTAAACGGCTTTGTGCTGTAACGGCATCGCTATGCTTAAGCCTCAATATATCTATTAATCATCTATTTATAGCATTCCCGGATAACAATACGTCCGGCTAAAATCCTCATAAAAAACAGACAAATGAAAAAGTGTATTTTTTTTTCCACACTCATTTTTTTATCCTTTGCTTTCGTATCCTGTGAAAAAAATCCTGTGGTAATACCCAAACCTACGGATCCTATACCAACAGATACCGGCACACTGAGAACCGTTACGTTTGTTTTTAAAAATGTATTGGGCAATCAGCCGGTAACGGATAGCCTGATTGCTAAAATAATCATTAGCAAAACAACGGAAACAGGAGATGAATTGAATATTTCCATGCCTGTGGTGTTCAATCAGAAATACAGTACGCAGTCAATCAGCGTTCCAAAAGGACCATACACCCTGAAAAAGATGGTGCTTGTGGATAGTTCGGGTATAGCAAGGTTTGCAACGCCCGTTGCGGGTTCTGCTAAATCCGCCGCTGTGAACAAGCCGCTCGCTTTTTCTTTTACGTTGGAGGAGAAAGTGGAGAAGCAAATCGAAGTAGAATTGCTTTCAGTTTCCAGCGCAGATATTCCGGAGTATTTTGGATATCCGGAAGGAAGTTTTGGTAATCGCGATTCAGAATCCGATATGGACAAGTTTGTATTCATTCATCCGGTTATTAAGATTGGGGATGTAATATATGACAGTATTCCGGCGCAGTTGATTGTAAGGAGCTGGAACGATAAAAACGAAATGACTTACAATATTCATTACCTCAAGCCCGGAAAGCAGGGTGTGTATCTTTCTGCAAATGGGGTAAAGCATCAACTTTCTGTATCGAAGTGGGGTACTTACGATGAAATGATTTTAGCCAAAGCGGATATACGGGACAGCACAGCGTATATAATCGGCGGTGAAGTAGCAGCAAAAAAACTGAAAACGGTTTATGAGTACAAAATTGTGGACGGTGTATCCACGCCGGTGACCAAGACTGATTTTGAGTATCATGCAGATGGCAAGGTGAAGCAGAAGCAGCTACTCGGCAAACGGGCAGACAATTCCAATTACGTGATGCATAATGAGGTGTATGCGTATGCGTATAACAAAATCGTTTCAATTAATCGCTACGACGAACACAATTTACTACAAAGCACAACGACGGTTCAGTACGATAACGCAAACGGGAGAATCATTTCAATGCAGGAGAAAAGTGCTACCGAAGAGATTAGAACCACGGTTAGCTATACTGCCCTGGAAACGCGCTCCGGCATTAGTCAGGACTACCGCATAGATGCGCAACACAACTACGGACAAGGGCTACCGGTAACCTATTATTCGAAAACAATAGTTGCAGGACGAGTACTGAAAGACCTGTCTGTTACTGACAATGGTAACCGCGAAGAGGGAATGTATGAATATGACGCGTGCATCAATCCGTACGTTCACCTGGGAATCCCTGACCGGCAGTTTCGGTTATACGAAAAGCACAATCTGAGCTTTCAATGGAAAACATGGTATGCAGGTTATCCTGAAAACGAACCGTATTCATTTAACTATACCTACAACGGCGACGGCTACCCAACGGAGTTGATCACTAAATACCGCTCGTTCCAAACGAAAAAGGACACGTACAGTATTAAAACTGTTTATGTTTATTAATTGCTGCTGCTTTTCTAATCTTAAACCATTCATTGAAATGAAAACAAAGAGGTTCAATATAAGTGCGTACATACCTGCCATTGCTATTTTACTACCATTGTTGATTGGTTGCAAAAAAGATATCAGTGATGATCCGGAAACTGTAGTTACCGTAACGCCGGTCGTTCGGCCTTCAGGTAATTCAATTGGTGAAGCTGTTTCCAAAGTAATTGGGGCTTCCGGTGGTACAATTCAAACGGTTGACAGCGTGTTTACCGTCACGATCCCGGAAGGTGCTTTAAGCACAGATATCAATATTGCCATAGAACCTGTTACCAATACCAATATTGCAGGTATTGGTAAGGCCTATCGTCTCACGCCTCACGGACAAACATTTTCGAAGCCTGTAACCATCACCTATTCCTGGGCTCCTCATGCAGATAGTATTGGTTTGTTACAGACTTTGGGATTGGCCTACCAGATGGAGAGCGGAATTTGGAAGTTTACAGGTGCAGATAGTTTTGATGCCG
>JADZFY010000316.1 GCA_020854215.1 Chitinophagaceae bacterium
CACCAAAGATATCGTAGTGTCTTTGTTCAGCGGCACATTCACTTTTGTTTTACCAACGCTTAATGTGTAGGGCGAATATGATTTTTTCAATTCACCACTTACTTCGGTTTGAAGCAAGTCCGCTGAAATGCTACCGTCAATATCCGTTTGCAGCGTTGAAACCAATGTACCATAAGCATCAAAAACAGCAATATCCGCACGGGCAAGCGGGTTTTTCTGTCTATCGGTAAGTACAATACTCAGTTTCCTAAATATTTTATAGGAATGCCCTTTGCCTTCAACCCTAATCGAAAAAGAATCATTCACAACAGTATTAGAACGCAGAATAACATTCTTTGCGACACAATCTTCACAACCTGCAGAGCCCATTCTAAAAGGAACATAATCGGCCGGTGCATTCGCCGATTTAACGATGACATTGTTCTCGATTCTCGTGTTTATCGTTCCACCATATTTTCCGGCTATCCACACGGGTGTTACGTTGCTGGTTATCCGATTATTAAAAAAATATCCTCCGAATCCGGTTGTGCCGCCGGTAATAAAAAATGCGGCAGCTAATGCTTTTGACTCCGGTGCGGTATGTTCAATGGTGATATCGTTTTCAAAAATTTCGTTGTCTCCTGCGCTGGCGCTATAGAAAAATGCCCAGGAAAGAGGTACATACGACGCAGGTTTCCCGAAGTTGACAGCCCTTATAAAAATTTTGTTACCATACACCCGGTTACCGAATGCGCCATTGGGTGATCCGGGTGTTGCACGGTAATCTGCAATACGTATTGCGTTGGTGCTATATTCCTCTGTACCATACTCACAGGTGGGTGCAGAAGACTGCACTTTTATAGTATTATTGAAGATATCAATATAGCGGTGCGAATAAATTTCAATACCTGATCCCCGCACGGGTTCAATGCGGTTATCAAAAATGCGGGAACTATCGCCCATAGCCATGATACTGTAGTGATTGGTTACCGATTGATTATTGACAAAATAATTGTGGTGAACAGAAGATTGCAGTCCCTTGAAAACAAGGCAACCCTGGCCCCCAAAAAATTCCGAATAGGAAACTTCGGAGGCCTCCTTTCCCCTCAGATCAACCGCGTAAAATGCGCTTCCGTGCCTATTGACAATAAACGGGTTATCCACTTTAAACCGGCAACGGGTAATTGTAGCCTGTGGCAGATCCGCAGCGATGCAATTGATTCCGGCTGTAATAAAAGAAACATTATCGAGGATGATTTTAGTGTCCTCTGCCGTAGATTGTACACCCCAGGATATTGCAGCTTCTGTTTTATTTTCTATTACGCCGTTTCGAATGGTAACGGAGCCTCTGCCTGCAACCACAGGGATTCCTGCAACCGCTTTACCAGACTGCTGTTCAGTATAATCAAAAAAAGCAGAAAGTTGCGACCGGTACAGATGGTCGTAATGCCCAAACGGAAATGTTTTTTCTACCACTCCAATTCCCACATCAAAGCCAGGGCGTATATCAATCTCATCTATCAGGCAATCCGTATCTGCACGTACCCGTATCCTGTATCTCCCTGCGGGCAGGTTGTTCAAATGCGCATATACAAATCCTCCTCCCAGGCGGGGGCTTCGTTTTTCAACCGGACAGCTTATCATCGTGGTATCGCCGTACGCTGTTGTGCAGGTTATTGTTCTCCCCCATTCATCTTCAACAAACACGCTCACCTTCATTTCATTCTGCAAATCCCCCTTCATTTCGGGATCACTAAAATGTCTGCCCGTTATACCACACATCGCAATATAGGACCGGTTCGCCACCGGAAGAACCACGTAGGATGACCGAATTTCATCGCCAGCCTGAAGACTCATTAATTTGTCACCAACAAACACATGGATGTCTGCGGTGTTCACTACTTTAGCACCTGGTGCCTTTGACAGATCCCAACTTGTGATGCCTTCTTCAAATCCGCCGTTGATTACGTGATCATAGTTACCGTCTGCATAAGAAATGGTATATCCATTCAGATCCAGTGTTACATCTTTGCCCAGGAAAATTGCAGATCGCTCCGAGGAAATGTTATTTACCAAAACATAGGTTTTGCCGGATTCGGCATAACTCCCCGGCTTGCTTACCGGTATCTCTCCCGGAAGCAAGTTTCGGTGGACAGCAGTTGCGTACTGGCCTTCTGCTACCATTACCATACTATTAATCAATATCAGAACACCTGACTTTAAAAAACAGGCTGTCATTAGTTTACCATTTTATATGCGCATCAATAAAACGAATTAGTCCATCAGCCATCTGTTGTTGTTCCTTTACATCCGGATGATCCGGAGTGTTTTTATAGGGGAAAAAATAGGTGAATATTTTCCTATCGTCCAACGTGGCTACTGCCTTTTGTATATATCCTGGCCATGGTGATCCCGGCTCAACAGCATCCATACTACCCAATGTGCAAATGATATAAGCGTCCGGATAGTATTTGCGCAGACTTTTTACAAACCGGCTATAGGTTTCCGTTATGCGCTCCGAAGTGGGCGGATTACTTCCAAATCGCTTTTTAAACTGTTCATCATCGGGCATCCTCACCAGCGCATTGTCGTTTTGCAAAAGATTGATCACCACAATATCAGGAATGTTTCTCGAAAAATCCCATTTACTGGAGCTATCATCCGGATTAAGCCTTGTGAACATTTCGGGCATAATTAAATCAAACCAGCTTACCATTAACCCGATGCCGCTTCTTGCTATACAGGTATACGCAGCATCAAAGTGCCTGGCAGTTACTGCTGCATAACTGAGGTAATTATTCTCATGCCCTCCCGGAAAATCTCCTTCATTGATACCCGAGCCTACCGTTATAGAATTGCCATAAAATTCTATTCTCCTTTTCTTTCCAGGAATACCCAACAATCCGGATTTACCAACAAGTTCAAAACCGTACAGCAAAGTCATCCCGGCCTTGCCGTCGGTTCGTTTAAATAATTCTACCGTATGCTCGTCATCCGACAGGCCGGATGCCAACACATATTCTTCTTTTTGTCTTCGCGGCCGGAGTATCCGTGAACTCTTGCCATCAATTATCACATTGTAATAGTTATTTCCACGTTCATCCTGCAATACTACTTTAACCCCACTACCCTTAAACCGCACAGTAGCGGAGGTGCCTGCCCAGTATAACGTAGCCGCATTAGCATTGTCAAAACCCACCCTTCCTTCATAACGGATATTCTCATTATGTGCATCAACAAAAGAAACACTATGTTGTGTACCGGCTCCAAACGTGGATTGTACGGAAAGTGCCAGGATCAGCGTCAAGATAAGTTTCATGAAAACAATCACATTTAAAGTTTACTACCTTTTCAACCTTGAAAGCCCGTATGGCAGCATAAACAAAACAGGAATAATCCAGATGGCCCAGTAGGAAATTTCTTCAAACCTGTTTTCAACGGAATAAACATACTTTCGTTTACCAAAAATGTCAACCATCAGGTCTGTTGTATAAGGATCCTTAGCCTCGGTATAGTATAAAGAAGCCATTTTGCTATACGGTTCGCGTACCAATTCGGGATTCGCACTTATAGCCGCTGTATCATACGGTATAACATAACCAAAATCCGGATCAAGTAAATACGCAGACTTATCCGCAAATTCTGCTCTTACTACTACATGTCTCCCGCCTACATCCAGCAATTCGGCTTTGATGCCATTTTCAAGTAGTACTCCTTTTACCACCGTAGAATGCGAGGAACATAAGCCGGTGCCTCTTTCGAGATTCTTTTTATAGTCTGCAAACTCATACCGCTTATAGGTAGCAGGATCTATAAAAGAGGCTGCATACAATAAATAATTTTCCCAAACCGGTACACGTAAATAGTACTTATCGGTTCCTTCGGTTTTCCAGTAATGGGCAAATCCATCATTTACTACTTTGTTAATACGAACAGCAAAATCTTTCTCCGTTTCATTTGACTCGCGCAGCAGTTGCTTCTTAATTTCCGGATAGGGGATGGTCACATCATTTTTTCGGTTTTTGATACTATTTTCCAGCTGGTATAACTCAGGATTCCGCATTGTTTTAAATAAACCATAAATATTTATCACCAACAAAAGCAATCCTGCCCAAAACAATATTTTTTTTATCGCTTTCATGTGTTCTTTTTTATTTGAACGGAGAAGATAGATAGCCTTCTATGTCCTGCCAGTGATCCAGCATAATCTTTCGTTTCTGTTTTAGTTGATTGATGAAAAAGGGACCTAATAAAAATCTGTCTTCATATACAGAACTTGTTGCCAAAATTATTTGTTGAATACCTCCCTGTTCCAGGAGTCCAATCAATTCGGTGGTGTTATCCAGTTCATCGCGCATAATATTATTGAAAGGGATAAAATCGGGATGCCCGCTAAAACTGGTTTCCTTATCCGGCAGGTGCACCGGCCCGTTAAGCAGTCCTTTGTTCCTGTCGCGTATCAATTGTGCTGCTGAAAAATTCCCACAACTGCGGATGATGCTTGCGTGTATGCGTAATGAAAGCGCCATGCGTTGAAAGAACGCCTTCATTGGTGCAGCTTCATCCACCTTTTCAAATAAAGCAGCAGCATTATGCACCCGGTGAACATAATTATTCACTACACCCGGCGTAATTGTTCCTCTGCTGCCGTGAATATCCATGTAATCCAT
This sequence comes from Chitinophagaceae bacterium, assembly GCA_020854215.1. Classification (GTDB taxonomy): domain Bacteria; phylum Bacteroidota; class Bacteroidia; order Chitinophagales; family Chitinophagaceae; genus Agriterribacter. The sequence continues at coordinate 4,650 of JADZFY010000316.1, forward strand.
GCGGGCTTCGTCAATAGAAATATTGAAAATATAGGGGAGGAAATAGGATTCTTCGTCTTTCGACAATCGCTGTGGAGCAAAGACCAGTGGGCGGTTAATCATCCGTTCTGTTACTCCCCAATAGAGAGAGTGCACCCTGGGAAATGCAGCAGACTTATACGTCATTGCTTCGTTTAATGCAACAAAAGCCTTATTCAATTCCGCAACAGATTGTTGTCCGCCCCATTTTTCGCTCGCGCTGAGTACCTGTTGACCTACGTCATTTATTTCGGGGCGGGTAGTTGATTTCGTCAGGGCGATTTCCATCATCTCAAACAACAACTCCGAAACGGCGTTGGGTTCATAGCCCCTGTCGTAAGCGGCCCGTAATCCGATAAAAACTGTAGTGTTGGGATTGTCATTGATGGATTGCATTTGTCCGAAAAAAGCAAACGGGTTAATGATCCCTGTTACCGGATACAGCGACGAAAGCGTTCCGTCAACATTTTGAATCCGACGATTGCCAGTAGATTTCAGATAACAGTTCTCAGGCAAAAGCTTCTCGATATCCTGCTTTTCCCCGTCCGAAAAATTTGAAGACCTTTCATCAACATATATGGACAGTTCCCGCCCAACTTTCGCGGCACCTTCTTTGTATGCGTTGAGGAGCAATCGCATTCGTTCCCCCATTGAAAGATTTTTACATGCGGCAGCCCCATTGGGTCCGGTATATAACCAATCTGCCCAGCATATCCCGGCGCCGGCATCGTTAGTTTTGAATGAGAAACTTGTTATTTCAGGTACGGCTTTCAGCATTTCTGCCATCATCCATGCGTACATTTCCCTCGTTTCCTTAACAAAAATACAGGGGGCGAATTCTTTTTGCGTGCTGCGGCGGGGGTGATCCACACGAGCACCTAACATTGTGGGATATGCATCGAAAAAGTCTGCAGGTAAAAAATTAGGCTCGTATCCCATGAATGCCGCTTCAAGTCCGTTTTCGCGCAGGATCCTGGCCTTTTCTAACAATAGCTGCCGGTTTCGTTTAACAAAGTCCGCAGGAATAAAAGGAACCAGCCTGGGATGGGGAAAGAACTTATGTGGCGTAGGATTACTGCTTGCATATTCGTGCCACGGGCTTCCCTGGGCTGGTATTTCGTGGAAGCTCTTATCCGCCAGTGCACCAATATTTATTTTTACTTTGCCAAACGGTTTTAAAACCAGCGCCTGTTTTACCAGCGTCCTGAACTCATTCAAATTACGGACGGGTGAATTAATAATAAAAACCCGACCATTTTCCACAGGTCCTCCTTTTCCCGCCTGCCCAAACCGCGGCAGACCGAGAACGAAAATAATAATTCCGATCCATCTCATGCGGCGAATTGTACAGTTCATATTTCAAAACGCATTAAACAGTTTAACAAATCAATGTCCTGTCCTTTTTGAAATTCAGCATTTCAAACCTTTCGTAGCTAAACACACAATTTACAGTCGATTGCAAATCGCCCTGAAAGGGTTAGTTCACTGAATGGAATGCCTCAATTAATATACGAATGTTGGTTAATTGTTCGATCGTTGGAGAATTTTATATGAAAAAGGAAAAGAAATCACTTTCCCAATTTTGCATCTCTTTTGCAGGTTCTACAGTTAAAGAAAGAAAAGCCTGTTTCCCTTACCCTGCATATTACCCTGCTTCGTCAATCCGGTAGTTTCTGTTTTTCTCCTTTTGAAATCTCATTCCTTAAACCGCAGAAGCCAAAAATAATAGGGTGGGAGTTCATAAACCAAAAAATACAATACCGGATCTCCTCAACTCGCCAGGGCCGGCTGAATGGCCGGCCCTGACACAGTTAAAAGGCGTGTGCTTTCTCTCTGATAAAAGCAACCGGTATTCAACCGGGTTTAACACTTAATTCCACGGTGCCGGTTGCGATAATACTGTTCCCGCGTGGGGATGTGGTGCAGCAGTATTTGCATCCCACCACACGCGCTTCATCATATCATCAACGCCTCCCATTCGGTCCACCGCCTGTTTGTTATTGGCAATGTTCACCAGCTTTTCGTTGTTCGGATAGTGCTGGCGCCTGGGCGAAACACCTTTAAAGCCGCTTTGTTCATTAGATGCAACTAACACCCTCGGATACCCGGTGCGGCGCCACTCGCTCCATCCTTCCAGTGTATTAGGATAAAGGGCTACTATTTTTTGGTTAATAATCTGTTCCAGTTTTTGCTCATCCGACCCTGTAAGCGACGTAGCTGGGGAGGACAGGAACGCGGAAATCTGGGCATCTTTCATTTCTTTATAATCCAAAAAGCCCGAAGCATCAACACCCGGTCCATACACCAGCTCGAGCAAAGCCGGCATTTGGCTTGCACCATTAACATACAGATCTTTTGTTTCAGCAACACTTGCTTCAATTCCTTTTTTAAAGTAGGCATTGGCATCTCCGGATTTCAGGTTAAACAATGCGGCTTCAGCAAGCGCAAAATATACTTCACTGCTTTTTAAAATATACTGTTTCACTACTGGTACATACCAAAACAAGCTGAACTGCGAAACAGAGCCTCCGCCGTAAGGATATTTATTCTCCACGGGCACACTACCCAGCAGCGGTTGTGCCCTGAAGCCAAATGGAGGCTGGGCGGGAGTTAGTGTTGCGCCATTAAGTACAGCCGTATCCGCAATTACTTTGGTTCGGGGATCCAATGGGTTGTTACGGGGGGAGCTGCCCACTAAAATATCCAACATTGCCTTGCCTACCCCCTGGTGCGCTACATAATCCTGGCGGGCTGCCTCGTCAGCACCATTTGCAATAGCATTATACATTCCATTGCGTTGGCTTTCAAGATTAGCAGAGGTGCTAATAAACACATCGTCTGCCATGCCGATAATTAAATCCGATTCCTGCAAGTCGCTCATATTGGTCTGTGCCATTTGTGAATTTACGTACCGCAGCCGAAGTGCAAGACGAAGCCTCAGTGAATTGGCAAATTTTTTCCATTGAGTGACATTACCACGGAAGTACAGATCGGCATTGCCGTAACCCGGCTTGGCCGGATCCAGTTCGGCGGCAGCTTCTTTTAGTTCTTTAAAAAAATCCTGGTAAATGCTCTCCTGCGTATCATACTTAGGAGATATCACCGCTTCATCGGGCGCCTTGTTTGAATCAAAATATGGAATATCTCCATATATATCTGTTGCCTGAGAAAACACCCAAACCCTTAGAATTCTGGCTATTGCTTTTTTATTCACCATATCCGGATCATCCTTCGTTTTGCGGATAATGGCTGCCAGGTTATTTCCAAATGAGGTGTACGCTGCATTCCATGCACCATCATCATAATGGTCAACAAATGGGGCATTGTCGCCACGCACTGTCATTCCTGCGTAATCCCCGATATCGGAAGCGCCAAGTCCGGAACCGATTCCATACTGCACCCCACTTAACAGGAATTCCGGTGTTACAATATCCTCTGAAAGCAGTGCGGGGTTGGTATTCAGCTCTTCAAAGTTCTTTGTACATCCGTTTACCAGAAAGAGTGCGGCGACGATAACAACTGCGCTTGTAAATTTCTTATATATTGACATATCTCAATTTTTATTCGTTTTAGAAAGTCAGATTCAGATTCAAACCAAAACTTCTGGTAGTGGGCAAACTAAATACTTCAACGCCGGTTGAAGCCGCAGAGGTGTTGAGGTTGGTTTCCGGAGAAATGCCCAAACCCTGCATATGTTCTTCTAAATACAGCAGGTTTCTTCCGACTAAAGAAAGTTTAATTCCTTTGAAGGGTGAATTCTTCAGCAAGCCGGGTTGAAAAGAATAGCCCAGAATAACTTCTCTTAACATAATGAAACTTCCGTCCATCACAAACTCTTCACCAATTTGGCCCCAACCCCTATACGACCAGGCGGTTTGTCCATCTATCGTTTTTGTATTAGGTTCATACTTTATCACATTTCCATTGCCATCCTTAACTTCCACAACACCGGGTAACGGCTCGGAATGTTCCCGATAGCGTTCGGTGAATTTTCCTGTTCCGTTGGTTTCCATGCGGTACTTGGTATCTGAATTGATTTCATTACCCTGTACAAAATCTATCAGGAAGTTTAGTGAAAACCCTTTAAACGAGAGGGTATTGTTGAGACCGCCGAACCATTTTGGCGTAACATTTCCTATGATGCTCAATTCGTCTTCCCTTTCGTAAGAGCCGTCATCAGCCACAATAATCTGCCCGTCGGGGGCTCTTCTATATTTATATCCAATGATATTTCCGAAGCGTTGACCTACCCGTGCTTCAATTTGCGATGCCTGGGAGGTGCTGGACAGGAAAAAGGTTTCTATGCCAGGGGCCAGCTCCAGTACTTTAGAATTATTATGCGCATAGTTGAAAGAGATATCCCAGCGCAGGCTGTTGGGCAGTTGTACCGGGGTTAGGCGCAAGGCCAGCTCTACCCCTTCGTTTTGAATATTTCCTGCATTAACAACTTTTGTGGTATAGCCGCTTGCGCTGGAAATCGCCACGGGGATAATTTGGTTTTTCGTATTGCTTTTATAATAAGTGAAATCTATTCCCACTCTGTCTCCCCAAAACCGAAAATCCGCACCAAATTCGATTGATTTTTTCAACTCATTCTTCAGGTCAAACAGCGCAATAGTACCACTTTGGGATGCCATGCTTTGTCCGTTAAACGGTACACTATTCAAAAAATATCCCGATTGTGTTAAATAGGGGCTGGCATCGTTTCCTGCCTGTGCGTATGATGCTCTCAATTTTGCATAGCTAAGTACATTTGACTGTATTTTAAACGCATCTGTAAGAACAAGGCTTCCACCTACCGAATAGTAAAAGAATGAATAGTTATTTTTCCCAAGTGTAGAAGACCAATCGTTTCTGCCCGCAAGGTTCAAATAAAGAAAGTTCTTATACCCCACTTCGCCCGAACCGTATACCGATTGAATTTCGCGTTCACGCAAACTGTAGTAAGGTGTAACATTGCGCAAGTTGCTTACATCATAAATCCCTGCAACTCTAAAGTCGCTGCCTTCCCATCCCTGCAACCGGTAACTCCTTTTTGAAACAGAGGCTCCCAGCGAGAGAGAAGTACTGAAATTTTTGATAAGGTCATCTTTAGAAGCAGTTAGCAATGCATCACTGTTACCTTCCTTGGTTGTATAGGTTTCATTGGATAAATAACCACTGGTAGCGCCGGGATAACCAACGGGTCGCAAAGATTTTCTCACCTCCGAATATTGGTCAACGCCTGAACGTATCATCAGGTTTAGCCAATTGGTGAATTGATATCTTACTGCAGCAAAGCCGATAATTCGATCACGTACTCCCTGGTTTTTATTCTCATTTACCAGATAATAGGGATTGACCGAAATGCCCGGCCAGCTTCCTGCCTTTCCGGTGGTTTCGTAATAATTTTTCAAAAAGTCCATGGGCACATATCTTCCCATCGCAGCAAGGTCTCTTACCACATTATTTGCCGATAAAACACCCAGTCCCGGTGGGTTCTTTGCATTACGGTGTATATAATCCACCTTAGCCTCAATACTTAACTTGTCGGTGATTTTGGTTTCACCACGGAAGGTCAACGATTGCTGATCTTGCTTATGATTGGGTATAATGCCCTTAATGGTTGTGTTATTAAATGACAACCTTCCGGACGATCTGTCACCCCCACCGGTTAAGGCAATACTGTTATTGGTAACCACGCCCGTTTGAAAAAAGTTTCTAACATTGTCTTCCGGCTGTGGCAACAGTTGCATAGTTGTTGGCGGCGCGTTTTTATCCATAACAAACGGATTCACCACCAGCCTGCCGTCCATCGGCGGTCCCATACTTTCAAAATGCCATGACGGAATCGTTTCGTAGCCTTTTCCATCAATAATAACAATGTCGCCATACAGATTAATGTCCTCGTAGCCCGTTGCATACTTGTTCTGCAATTTGGGGAAGAGATTCAGTTTGTTAATCGTAATGTTTGAGTTGACATCCACCGCTACCCCCCGTGCTCCTTTTCCCGATTTAGTGGTAATAACGATTACGCCATTAGCGCCTCGTGAACCATAGAGCGCCGTTGCATTGGGCCCTTTTAATACGGTGAGCGATTCTATGTCCTGCGGATTTACGTTGCCGATACCATCTCCATAGTCCCGTCCGTTAGAATATATCTGTCCTTCGTCATATCGGGTGTTATCTAACGGAATCCCATCCACCACGTACAAAGGCTGGTTCTCTCCGGTAAGAGAACTTATACCCCGGATAATTATTTTACTGGAACCACCAACCCCTGATGCCGGGAGGGAAACCTGAACACCGGCAACCTTACCCGTTAGAAAATTAGCCACGTTAACATCCCGCGATTCGATAAGATCCTTTTTTGAAAGTTCCTGAGTGGCAAAGCCCAGTGATCTTTTTTGTTTGGTAACCCCAAGTGCCGTAACCACCACTTCGCTCAGTTCTCTGTTATCTTTTTCAAGCACTACATCCACCGCCGATTTATTGCCAACTGTAACAGTTTTTGATAGGTAGCCACTATACGAAAACGTTAGTCTTGATTTTCCGGAAGGTAAATTTATACTGTATCTTCCTGTGGCACCTGTGGTGGTGGTAGTTCCTCCATCTACAACTACACTTACCCCTTCCAGCGGTATCCCATCGTCATTGGTTATAGTACCGGAAATGGCTCTGCTCTGTGCATTTACTCCGATTGAAAAAATCAGAAAAATGCAAAAAATAAGCAATTGCTTTGATTGATACTTTCTTTTCATCACACAAATTTTAATGTTATGGTTGGAAATAAAATTAAAGAAAGGTTTTGATAACAAAAAATTTTTTAATTGCTTTATTTGCAAAAATTTTTGTTTCTGCGTTTCTGCTTAGCGTTGATTAAAAGTTAATAATCGCCTGCCTGCCATTTTTGCCTTGCGTGAAGACGAAAAACATAAGGTTTTGAAAATGCCTTACGCTAAAAGTACCTGTACGAAGCAGCAGGAAATACCTGTTTCACATGAAGGTTATTCCGCACGGGTTATAAGGAATAATACTCAGCGTTTATTTAGTGGAGGCTACCATAACTACCTTGTATTCAGGGCCTGCAACCCCGGCAAGATTCAGAGTGCGGAAGAAAAACGTATTGCTGTCCTTATTCAGTGTTAATGTCAATGAATCCGAAATGTCTTGCCAGGCAGCTCCCTGCAGGTCTTTCATCTGGTAGGTTTTGAAGTTTGGGGTGGAAGAGCTCAGCTTTATCGAGGCTTTATTCCTATCCAGCCGAATGTTCGATGCGATGGTATTAGGCGTCCAGTCAATTGCATTACGATCTGATACAAGCCGCATAAATTTTGTATTATAGGCCCAATGCGGCTTTTTGTCCCACATCCAGGTATGGTTTTTAAAATATTCGTCGTTAAGCATGTTCAGTATTCCCCGGTCTCCTGCCAGCGTTGTATCGGGTGTGTACTGGTCTGAGTAGGCATACCATTCCAGCCACGAATAGGTTCGTGCAAAATGTTCTTTACTCATTTTATACTCTTCATCAAATTCAACCGGTGTTCTTTCAAGTCCCTTCACGCGGACAATATCTTTTGCCTTGTTTTTCAGATATTCATCCCGAACTTCCAATGCAGATAACGGTATTCCGTTCTTTTCGAAATGGCTATTGTATTTGGCGTCAGATAAAAACCACTTATTATAACTATTAAGCCATATTTCATCTATTCCATGATGATTTTGAACGCCATCAGCACCTCCCGGCCCGGCGCCCAGGCAACGGGTAACATAGCCGTATGCATTCATTACTGCATTTTGTACTACCATGTAATGTCCGCAATGATAACCGCTTCCTTTCAATGCATGGTCCAAAATACTTTCGGGAGAGCCGTCACCGGGGTGTGGTCCCGGATCGTTAATGGGTATCAAAGAGCGAATCCAGTTTCTCAGCATCAATACCCGCTTAAACTCATCCGTTTCTCCGTGAAAAACAGTATCAATTTGGTATTTAGCCCGCAGCGCTGCAAACTTGGGATTTGATAAGTTTTCAAATCCTTTAAACGCTGTATTGGGGATATAAATGGGATTCTCTGTCTTCACCAGCTCGTAATTTTTGTGGGAAGCACAAGATCCCAGAAGGACGGCCATCAGTAAAACCAACATTCTCCTTTTCATACAGCAAATCAAATTAGCAGGAACCTAAGCTCCTCAATTGTAAATTATTGGTTTGCCTCAAGATTAACTTTCCATGAGATTTAACGGATATTACATCTTTGTTTATCACCAACCAGTCCGGGAATATTCCAGTATTATCACACAAAAAGCAATCATTTGAAAGCATGTAAAAGTACTGTTTTTTCTTTACGGATTAAAAAAATTTGCTTTTCCTTTTCTCTTTTATTATAAATGATTAGAATTTTGGACGTCAATAAAATGACCAGTGTGTGTCATCAGGAAACAATTCCGAAGGCCGGAGACACCAAGCATATTAATAGAACTAAGAGGAAGACGGCCTTCAAGAAAGCGACTTCCCCATTTAAAAATTTGTAAAGGACGCCCCTTTCTTACCATAATATCGTTTTCCACTGTCTGTTCGCTTTGGAGGGCTCTTTTTCCTGGCAGCAAACCATACTATTTTTTTGCATCTAACTTCCTAATAGTGTCCGGAAACCAGCATTCAAACAGGGGAAACCAGGCAAATTTTTCTAAAATAAAAATACCGTAAGCAAAAACAAGGCTGTATTTTTCACCTCACGGGTGCCATTATTTTGATAGGTCTACTGCACTGTCCAACTCACGTTTCCATCTTTTTCATCCTTGAGCAGGATACCCTGTTGTTGCAATTCATTACGTATTTTATCGGAGGTAGAATAGTCTTTTCTCGCCCTGGCTTCTTTTCGAATTTGGATCAGCAGTTGCATCACACCTGCCAAATGTCCGCTGTCGTACGTGGCTTCATCCCGTAATCCAAAAACATCATGGAGATAAATGGTGAATTGATGATGTAACCGATCAAAAGTAGCGCGGCTAATACGGTCTGGTGCTACCTGCCCTCCTTTAATGGAATTGATGACCGGCACCAGTTCAAACATGCAGGCCAGCACTTTTGCTGTATTGAAATCATCATTCATCGAGATATCAAATTCAGTTATTAACTCCTGGCAACGGCTATCCAGGTCCGTGTCAACACCAACGTCCGGGAACATCGCTCCCTGCTTCAGATGCTCCAGGTTTTCATAGGCCTCCCATAGCCTTTTCAACCCCTTTTCAGAAGACTGTAACGCTTCATTGCTAAAATCCAGTGTGCTGCGATAGTGCGTTTGCAGCATAAAAAAACGTACCGTCATAGGCGCGTAGGCTTTTTCGAGCAGGGGGTGGTTCCCCGTAAAAAGCTCCCCGGGCAAAAAACCATTTCCGGCAGATTTGCTCATGCGTGCACCGTTAACCGTGAGCATATTGGTGTGTATCCAGTAGCGTGCCGGGCTCATATCAAAACAGGCTTCGGATTGGGCGATTTCATTGGTATGATGTGTTGCCGCCAAATCCATCCCACCGCCGTGGATATCAAATTGTTTTCCGAGGTATTTGCCACTCATCGCCGAACATTCTATATGCCATCCCGGAAAGCCCATGCCCCAGGGTGAAGGCCATTGCATTAAATGTTCCGGCTTGGCTTTGATCCACAGGGCAAAATCCAATCGCCCCTTTTTCTCCTCCTGCCCACTAAGTTCGCGCGTGCCCTCGAGCAAGTCCTCCAGCTTTCTGTTGGTAAGAATGCCATATGGCTTTTCTTTATCATACTTCTCCACATCAAAATATACGGTTCCGTCTATTTCATACGCATATCCGTTTTTCAGGATGTGCTTCACCATTTCAATCTGCTCCGAAATATGACCGGTAGCCGTTGGTTCAATTGTTGGTGGAAGGTTGTTAAACAATTCCATCACCTTGTGAAAACCCAGGGTATACTTCTGCACAATTTCCATAGGCTCCAGTTTTTCAAGCCGTGCCTTTTTCGAAAACTTATCGTCTCCTTCATCGCGGTCGCCTTCAAGGTGTCCGGCATCGGTAATGTTACGAACATACCTTACCTTATATCCAAGATATTTAAAATAGCGGTAAATAATATCGAATGAAATAAACGTACGGCAGTTGCCAAGGTGTACATCGCTATATACCGTGGGGCCGCAAACGTACATACCCACGTAACCCGGCGTTAACGGTGCAAATGCTTCTTTTTGCCGGGTGAGGGAATTATAGATTTTCAGTTCCGTCATACCTTCGTTTGAAAGTGAATAGGTTTCGTGCAAATATAAAAGGAATAATATTCTCGTAACGATGCGCCCCGCAAATCCTCCTACCGCCTTTTTTTCCGAGCTTTTGAGTTTTTACTGATCATCCAAAACGATATCGGCTACCACAGGTATATGGTCTGAAAGCACTACCGGCACACGGGTACACTGCAGAATACGGAATTGTGGATCCGTAAAAATATAATCTATCCTAAGGGTAGAAATTTGTTGCATATACCGGGAAGAAAAACTGTAAAACGTTTGCCCAAATCCAAATCCTTTGGCTATATAAGCATCCCCCTTATCGCGCTTCACAGAAAAGTACGAATAGGTGTTGGGTACGTCATTCAGGTCGCCACAAAAAATCTCCGGATAAACACTACTATCCAGATGACGCCGAATAATATTGGTTTGTACCGCGCGTTTTGTGAAGGCGGTACGCATTTTACGGGCAATACTTTTTGATGCATCCAGCCTTTCTTCCGGATTCCTTTTGATCTTGGATAAATTAACGTAATCTTCCGGCATAAAGCGATACGATTGAAGATGGCCGGTAAAGACCCGGATGGTATCGTTGTGGCAAACGATATCTGCGCTCAGGAGGCTTTCTACATTATCGCCTTCCTCTTGTGGCATTTTGGTTCTAACCGAATCTACGATGGGGTATTTTGAAAAGATTGCTGTGCCACTATAATTGTCCTTGTACCGTGTGAAGTCGCCGGGGAAAAAACTGTACCGGTATCCCATGTTCCGGAGATGGTTGAGATTGTTGAACCACTTAACAGAGGCTATACTGTAAAATTCCTGGATAGCGATAATATCGGGGCTGTAATCTCGAATTACATTAAAAACACTATCGCAGTGGGCTATCCGCTGTTCTTTCTTGTATATCCCTGCCTCTGAAGGAAAAAATCCTTTCACATTCCAGGTCATTATACGAATGGACCCCGCGGCTCTATTTTCCTTATTGAATGAACTAAATGGGTGAAGTGCGAATACCGCTTCAATATTCTTCCAGCTAAGCATCAAAACAATAATGGCCAGCCAGCTCCACCGCGAACGGGCAATTATCCATCCCAATAAAAAAAGAAGCAAAACAAAAAGCAGGTAAGGAAACGCCAGTCCAAAAAATCCGAAAGGCCACCATTGCGCCGGGTTGAGGTAGGGAGCTACGCATGCTACTAAATAAATACCCGTTACAACAAGGTACGCGAACACGATAATACGCCGGAGGAGCTTGTGAACCATGCAGTTTTATTAGATTTCTTCTTCGCTTGCCCGGCGCAGGATTTCTTTTTCATCGTAAGAGAGGCTCTTATAGCCCGATCGGTTAATTTTATCCAGGATCTCATCAATACGCTCCTGATTCAAATTGGGCTTTTTTTCAAATGGTGGTTTACCATGCGTATCATAAAAAATCCGGCGGCGTGTAAGTTCCGGAGGCGCGTTTTTGTCCGGATTAAACAGGTCAAAAAACCAATCGTACAAACGATTCATCCATTTACCCATATCGTATCCCACATTTAACCGGTTCACAAACAAAAAGCCTATTGCTGCACCAGCAAGTTCAGCGCCATACACGGCAGGATTAGCAAACGAGGTACCGGCAAAGCTAATTACGGCATAAATGATCGTGAGTACCCACAATGGAATACCCCCATTGAGCATGGGGAAAATGCGATAGCCGGGAGCGGCAACAGTAGCCGCAACAGCAACAGCCATAACACAGGTATTCGCCCCGGACAAACTCATTTCAGACGCATGACCTGCCAGCGAAGGGAAAATATTACTGCACAGCATGTACATAACAGCACCTGCAAATCCACCATATAAATAAAGCGGTACCAGCCTTCTGCCACCGAATAAGCTCTGAATAATAAATCCAAATGCCCACAGCCACAACATATTGGCTATTAAGCTCCAGATATCAATATGCGAAAACATATAAGTAATCAGCGTCCACGGACGGGTGATCCATTTTGTTACGCTGGCCGGCAGCACAAACCACCCGGCAATTTCTGACTGAAATCTTGAAATATCAATATCTGAAAGTTGGTAAACCGAACGGATAAAGAAGAGTATGGCAGTAATCAGAATATTGATGATAATAATACGCACCAATGCATCATTATCTGCTCCAAAAAAAACTTTTCTTGTTTTAGTTTGCTCAAGCACACCCATACTAATAAATTTTGTACCTGATTAGTACGATAAAATTACTAATAAAATCTTCTGCGATTTCTTTTATTCCAGTATAACACCAGCAAAAAGCCTACCAGTGCTCCCCCCAGATGCGCCCAATGCGCAACATTGTCACCGGCAGAATTTCGCACGCCCATAAAAAATTCCATCGCCGCGTACATTAACACAAACCATTTTGCCTTTATGGGTATAAAAAAATACAAATAGATCAAACTGTTGGGGAAGAGATAGCCAAATGCCGCAAGACAGCCAAAAACAGCGCCGGAGGCACCAACAGTAGCAGTATTCACTTTAAAGGTGGGTGAGTACAAAAGTTCTTCCTGTTGATCCACAGGCAGCGAATGAAACAACTGCATAATTGGTACGTTTTCATAGTAAAGCACACCCAAATGCAATATACCGGCGCCTAACCCGCAGGCTATATAAAAGATCAAAAACCGCTTTGCGCCCCAGTAGTTTTCTAACACGCTTCCGAACATCCACAAGGCGAACATATTAAAAAAGATGTGACCAAAACTTCCGTGCATAAATAAATGAGTAACCAATTGGTGTGGCCGGAAATAAACAGAATGAACATCATGAAGCGCAAATAAGTTCTCTAATGATCCCAGCCTGGTTTGCTCAAAGGTTACCTGAGCCAAAAAAACCAACCCGTTAATGATCAGCAAATTTTTTACAACCACCGGTAGTACCTGAAATCCCCCCGGACGAAATTCTGTCATATTGATTCAATTGATTAGATGCGAAAATAAACTATGCTGGATTATAAACCGGCTAATTAATATTTTGATGTGCTGGGGGAAAGCCCGAAGGGCTTAAACCGTGCCTGCGGCAGGCAGGCATGAATAGCCCTGAGTGTAACTCAGGGTAAAAGATAGATGAACATCACAACCCGCCGCGGCGGGTTGAATTGATTCGTTTAAAGCAGGTATTTTTCGTTAATCCGAATAGATTCGGATCAACACCATTCTCTATAAGCAGCCTTCTGAACTCATCATCGCATGTTTCTTTTTTGTGATGCTAATTTTGGTTTTTGATATAATTGATAATGAAATATTTTTATTTTATTGAATAGGTTAAAGAGCCAAAGTTATA
>JADZFY010000317.1 GCA_020854215.1 Chitinophagaceae bacterium
GGTGCGCCTATCCCTAACAGTATTGCAGACGCACCTTTATGGATTAACGTGGATTACGCTTTTGAGGGTTTGAATATTCACTGGACTACCGAAACACCCGAAGTGCCCGGCGCGGCAGGGAAAGGCATAGGCGCGTATTTTGAAGGAGATAAAGGCACACTGCTTTGCGATTATAGCACCCGCTCCATTACCATCAACGGAGAAACCGTTACCGATATTCCGGAAATACCACAAAGCATTCCGCGTTCGCCGGGACACCAACAGAATTTTGTAGATGCGGTAAAAAGCAGAACGCAGCCCGAATCGAACCTGGCTTATGCACGGCAACTAACACTGCCCATGCACCTGGGATTAATTTCTTACCGGCTTGGACGGCCATTGCAATGGAATGCAGACAAAGAAAAATTCGTTGGCGATAAGGAAGCCAATAAATTGCTTTACCGAAAACCGAGGAAGGGATGGGATTTGGTGTAGGGAAGGGTACGGCGAGTGAAAAAGAGAAGAACGCTAAGCTGGGAGTGACGCTGCATGAGAAGGAAAAACCGATGGCAACCTTAAATACAACCCGGAAACGCGTTCACCAAACAAAAGCTGAATTAGAAAAGGAGATTAAAATTTGAATGCGAACAAGCATCGAACAATCAATGTTTTATCCGTTGAAAATGCGCTGCGAAAATCCCGCCCCCTTTTTTAGAAAAATTTCTAAAAATGAGTTTATGATTTTTTGGATAACTTTGAAACTGCATCGGTCGAAAATCGAATTATACCAAAATGAATCTGTTAATCCATATACGCGATGGGGATGAGGTTGCATTTCGACAGCTCTTCGACAGCCACAAGGAAAAAGTTTTCAACTACTTCGTAAAAAAAACAAATAACAGGTATGATGCAGAAGACTTGCTGCAAACCACGTTTCTGCGCTTATGGAAATACAGAAAATCTTTATCCGGTGACTATCTCATAGAACAACATCTGTTTCACATTGCCCGCACTGTTCTCATTGATTATATAAGAAGACAAAACAAAGTTCAGCTTATTAAGAAAGCCGCTGCAGAAATACCTCAATCTACCTATCCCCGCGAAATATCTCTGGAAAGTAAAGCTATTGAAGGCATTCTTAAGAAAATGCCGGAATTAAGAAGAAAAGTATTCATTCTCCATAAGATAGAAGGTTATTCCTATAAGGAAATCTCCCAAAAATTATCTGTTGACGTTAAATCAATAGATAACAATATTTCCCGTGCGCTAAAGCAAATTCGCAAAGCACTACTGGTTTTCTTTACTTTATTTTTTTAAAGTGAGGAGTTTTTGTCTTCCCTGCGTATATCTCCTGTATAGACCCAACAACAATGGAAATTACGCATCAGTTAATTGAATCTTTTTTTAATCGTACCTGCACGCCCGAAGCGGCAGAAGCGGTTGCCAGGTACCTGACTGACCATCCGGAAGTTGCAGAAAAATATATTCCAGCAGAGGAATGGGATTCCACATCCAATACCTCCTCTAATCCTCTGGAATTTTGGGAAAAGCAATGGAATATAATAGAAAGCAAACGAACAAAAACAAAACGAATCTTCCTCTCCATTACCCGGTATGCTGCTGCTGCAATCATTATTTTTATGATTGGTGCGGGATTATACCGGTTTTATTCAGGCGAACCCACCAACCGCATAGTTCATAACGGGAAAAAGATAAAAGATGAGTGGCAGATTGTTGAAAATAAATTGAAAACCGTTCAATTGGTGCACCTGCCCGACGGTTCGGAAGTGGAACTGATGCCTGCATCCTCATTGTCCTATCAAACAAACTTTGCACTGAATAAAAGAGAAATC
The DNA here is from genome assembly GCA_020854215.1 of Chitinophagaceae bacterium. Lineage (GTDB taxonomy): Bacteria > Bacteroidota > Bacteroidia > Chitinophagales > Chitinophagaceae > Agriterribacter. The sequence goes on from JADZFY010000317.1 coordinate 1,833, forward strand.
ACTTTAAAAGGAGAAGCTGTTTTTCAGGTTGCTAAAGATTCATTACACCCCTTTATTGTGTATAGTGGAAAAATCAGCACTACCGCATTGGGAACAAAATTCAGGGTGGTGTACACCAGCACGGATGGCGATGCCAGGGTTTATCTCTACGAGGGAAAAGTAGTCATTCAGTCAACCGATGAAAACAATATTCAAAAAACATATCTGCTGCCCGGTGATGCGTTGAGTTATATCAGCAGCAAAGGCATTGTACAGGTGGATCGCGGGCAGCAAATCGCCACTACTCAACCACCCACAAAACAACCGTTAACCGGCGAAGTAAATTCTGGTGATGTGTCGGCAAACAAACGCATAAGGCAACGGCAAAATGCGTCAGTGAATGTACCCAGATGGTACAAATTTGACAAAGAATCCCTGGCCAATGTATTTGACCAGATTGCTGATATCTACGGCGTAACCATAACCTACGAACGTGCAGACCTGGAAAACAAATATTTTATCGGAAGGTTTGATGATACAAAGTCGTTGCCTGATATTTTGAAAACTATTGCTGAAATAAATAACCTGGCAGTCGAAAACACCGGACCATCTCATTATGTAATCAAAAGGAAATAAAAATATATTTCATTGTTATTTTAAAACACGATTATGCTACAAAAATTATTTCAACCGTTGAAAGCGATATTGCTATTTACCTTTTCCGGTTTGATTGCAGGAAACGTAAACGGGCAAAATACCAATCGGGTAGCCGGACTTGTTAACAATGCGCAGGGAGTAGTAATCGCAGATGCTTCGGTAACATTAACTAATAAATCTTCGGGCTTCTCTGCCGGCACAGTTACTGACGCATCCGGCAAATTCTATTTCAATAATGTACCACAGGGCGGTCCTTACAGTTTTGAAGTAAGTGTTATTGGATATGAATCGGAAATCTTATCCGGATATACCATCAAAAGCGGAGATGAACTTTCTCTCCTCTTTACCCTGAAGCCTTCGCTCGTTAACTTAAAGGAGGTTGTGGTAGTAGGTTATACTTCCAAAAGAAGGGAAGAAATGACAAGTGCCGTTACCACCCTTTCATCAGACAAACTAAAAGATGTTACTACCAACGATATTGGCACCATGTTGCAGGGTAAGGTTAGCGGACTGCAGGTAGTAAGTAGCTCGGGGGCGCCGGGAACAGGCTCCGAAATAAGGCTCCGTGGCATTTCTTCTATTAACGCTTCTCAAAATCCGCTCTATGTTGTGGATGGAATTATCGGAGGAAGTTTTGATCCTAACGATGTGGAAACCATTTCAGTATTAAAGGATGCAGGCGCCACCGCCATGTACGGATCCCAGGCAAATGGAGGGGTCATTATTGTTACCACCAAACAGGCAAAGACGGAAAAAACACGATTCGAAATAAAACTAACCAGTGGAGTCCGGCAACCGGATTATGGAAAAATGCAACTGATGAATGGAAGCCAGTTGTATGAGTATCAAAAACAATTTTACAGAGATTATATACCGGGTGAAACCGACAACTCCTATAAAATTGATTTGATGAAATTCTACAGTGAGCGGCCTTTAACATTAAGAGATCAAAACTATAGTTGGCCTGATGCTATTTTCAAAAATGCACCACTGCAGAACTACTATTTCTCGGCAAGCGGAAAAACCAGTAAAGCAGACTACTATGTAGGACTCAGCTACTACAATGAAAAAGGAACGTTTCAAAACACAAACTTTAACCGCGTTAATTTACGTGCAAATTCTAAGTACAGATTCTCCGACAAAATATCTCTCACCAATAATATCAACCTAAGTGTTTCAAAGGGAAAAAGTTACTCCTACATGGATATCTATTACGCCTACCTGAATTTGCCATGGGATAATCCGTATGATTCCGCCGGCAAACCCATTTATGTGGACGGTGCATCTCCCTTTAAATGGTGGTCTCGGGATAAAATCAATCCCTTGCACACAATTGATCATTCCAACTATCCCTATCGCGGAATGGATGTAAGTTATGATATGGTTTTTGACTGGAAACTTAATAACTGGCTTTCATTTTCAAGCTCCAACCGGCTAGGAGCCAATACATCGCGGAGTACCCAGTATGTTGACCGATATGCAGCAGGTACCTACCACGATCAGGGCTTTCTTAATGAACAGGCCTCCTGGGGCTATGGTGTGGTGAGCAATAACCTCTTAAGATTCAACCACGTCTTTGGATACAAACATAAGATAAGCGGTGTGGCAGGTTACGCGTGGGAGGGAGGATGGATCGAAAATATGGGAGCACAGGGGAAAGGTTTGCCTCCCGGATTAAAAGTATTGGATGTGGTTTCCGGCAACCTGCTGGTAAATGGCGCCAATAGTGAACAGTATATCAGCTCCGTGATATCACAGATTAACTACAGTTACGACGATCGCTACTTCTTGTCCGCATCCTATCGCGTTGACGGCTCTTCTGCATTTCCAAAAAGCAAAAGATTCGGATCGTTTCCGGCTGTATCTGCAGGCTGGCTGCTGAGTAACGAATCATTTATGGAGAACACTGATGCTATTAATTTGCTCAAGCTGCGTGGAAGCTGGGGAATAACAGGAACACAGGATATTGGTGCCTCCAGGTATCTGGGCCTGTACGCGTTAAATTATCAGTATAACGGAAACAGTGCGGCAATACCCTATCAGTCGCCCAGTCCGAATTTAACCTGGGAGGAAAAGCATCAATTAAACTTAGGTTTAGACATTGGACTATTCAATCGAATTGATCTTACCGTAGATGCGTATCAAAACAATACCAGGAACCTGCTGTTGCAAGTACCTCAGCCGTTATCGGTTGGATTCGAATACAAGTGGGATAATGTAGGAGAGATCATCAATAAAGGGATCGAGGTTTCATTAAACACAAGAAACATCACTACTAAAAACTTTGAATGGAATACCACTTTTAACTTCAGCATGAACAATAATAAGCTGAAAGACCTGCCAACACAGTTAGTGAAAACCGGATCCTGGGCTATTTCACAGGTTTATAGAAATGACGGTAACCTGTATGAATTTTATATGCCAAAATGGTTGGGTGTTGATCCAAACACAGGATCTCCGTTGTGGGAAATCATAAATAAAGATGCTGACGGAAAAATTATCGGAACGGAGTCTACGAACGATTTGAATAAAGCTACCATGCAGGAAGCAGGTTCCGCATTACCCAAATACATAGGCAGCATCACCAGCTCCTGGAGGTATAAAAATCTTTCACTGAGTGTAAATGCCTATTACCTGGGTGGTAATAAAGTGTATAGTAATAACCTGCGCTTTGTGATGAATGACGGACACGAACCGTATTACAATCAGATTGTTTTACCAGAGGACTATACGATTTGGGGAAAGCCGGGTGATATTGCATCCAATCCAAGTCCTCAAAATTCAGCGAACTCCAATCTTACATCAAGCCGGTTCTTAAAAGATGGCAGCTTCTTCTCCATCAGAAATATCAACCTGGCGTATGAACTTCCGAAGCATGTAATCCGGCACATTAAAATGGAGGGTGTGGTTATTTCTCTGAGCGCCGATAATGTATACACATTTACCGGTTTCCTCGGGCAAGACCCGCAAACAACCATTGTTTTGACGAGCTACTCCACACCCGGCGTTTCCGATTTTAAATATCCGAACAACAGACAGTTTATGCTGAACCTAAATTTCAGATTTTAATTTTTGAGAATAATAAAACAATAGCAATGAAGCAAATCATCCTATATATATCCATTCTTTCAGCATCCGTTTTAACCGGTTGCATAAAAGAAGTTCCAACCAGTAATGCCATTACCGACGACAACATTGTTACATCAGTTGAGAATCTGAAATCAGCGGTAAACGGAGGTTATTCTTTGTTTAAAGATCATCTGCCTTTTAACGGACAGGCTGATGATAACCTGATGTACCTGCGCCAATATTTTCAAATGTCTGATTTTGCCAGTGACGACATTGTATGCGGGCAGGTTACAGAAGATCCCTTATTCAACAGCTTCACTTACGGGCATACTTCTTTGCAAACTAATTCCAGATATTTCTGGTATGTTTCCTATAAGATGATCAGCGGAATGAATACGGTAATAGCAGCTATGGAAAATCAAACGAATATTGACGCTGCATCTTCCCAACTTTTAGGAGAATGTTATTTTTTACGCGCCTTCGCTCATTTTAACCTTGCAAAGTTTTATGCGCTTCCTTATACCACTAATCCGGATGGCCCCGGTATTATTCTAAGGCAGTCAATAGACGATCCGTCGCAAAAAGCAAGATCAACCGTTAAGGAGGTGTATAATGCCGTGATTGCAGACGCCAAAAAAGGCGCCGAACTAATGAACCAGCCGCGGGGAAATACCTATGCATCAAAAGAAGCTGCTTATGCATTGCTCTCCAGGGTGTATCTGTATGAGGGAAACAGCGACAGTACCATATTTTATTCCAATGAAGTCATAAATTCAGGAAGATATGTTTTGGAAACAGCGGATAGCTACCCCAATTTATTTGCCAATGCAAAAACATCTGCTGAAACTATATTTTGTATAGGTTTTACGGATAAAGAAGATTATGGAAAATTCGGCTCCATCGCTTCCATGATATATTCTGACGGCAACTCAGGCTGGGGAGAGGAGTTTGCTTCTGCATCATTAAGAAAGGTAATGGAGGAACACCCTGAAGATGTACGCAACAGCTATATAGTTCCATCAGAAGATGACAACGGCGATATTCAAACACTGAATGGAATTGATGTTTACTATATTACCAAATTCTCTTTCCAGGACGGCAGTCCAACTCTCAGTTCCCCCATCATGTTTCGCTTGTCTGAAATGTATTTGAACCGGGCAGAAGCTTATGCCCAAAAAAATGATGTTTCCAATGCGCTGAAAGACATTGATAAAATACGTGAAAACAGGGGATTAGAAGGATCACTATATGACGGAACGGTGCCGGCAGGCAGTACCTTGCTGGCAACCGTATTGAAAGAAAGGCGCCTGGAACTTGCTTTTGAGGGGCACAGAACTTTTGATTTGTTCCGAAATAAGCTGAACCTGGACAGAACCTATTGGGGCTACCATATACCCGGACTCAAAGAAACAGACATCAATCCTTCCGAAGATCCGGAGAATTACCAAAACACGCTGATAACCTGGCAGGATCCAAAAATCATTTATTTCATCCCTATTGATGAAATAGAAACCAATAAATTATGCGTTCAAAATCCATAATCTGAAAAAAATTACGTTATGCAAAACATAATAAAAATAAAAGGACTTCTCATTGTGATGTCCGTCATCTTAATGGCATCCTGCAAAAAAAACGATGCAGACCCAAGACCTGAAATTGATGTAATATTTAATACTACCGTTGACGGCTACACAGTTAGTTTTGACAACCAGACTAAGGGAGGCGTATCCTACAGGTGGGAGTTTGGCGACGGGGCAACTTCAACGGAAGAAAGTCCGCATCACACATACGCGGGCAAAGGAAAATATGTTCCTACATTATACGTCACCACCGCTTCTGGAAATGTGATAGAAGGATCAACTGTTCTGCGAATTTCCAAATCCTCTCCGGTTAAGCTGGATGACGATTCTTTCGACGACTGGGAGGATGTAACCAAATATGGGTTTACCTCCTCGTCCCCATCCAATGCTGTGCGTGCCGCCAAATTTGACTACGATGGTTCCTCCGTTTATTTCTATTTTGAAATGACGCGGACAATGTCAGATAATGACGTGTTCGATTTTTATATGGATACGGATGACAACGCTGCAACCGGCTACGATTTATCGGGCAACTTCCCCGGAGCAGGCGTTGATGTGCTGATGGAAGGACAAATACTGGGCGGAGCAGATGCATGGGCAGATATATTTTATCACTCAGGCGTTGGCAATGGCTGGGACTGGACTGTACCATCTATTTCCGAACCCTATCAGTTAGGCACAGTAAAAAAGGAAGGAACACTCACGAAAGCTGAAGGCAGGTTTGACAGAACAAAATTGAAAGGGATGACAGGCAAGGCACTTAGAATCGGTATTATTTTAACAAAAAACGATTGGAGTGCAGAAGTGGGTTATATCCCTGATAGTGGCAGCCCTGCTATCAGAATCGATATGACGGAATAGGAATTATTGATTATCTCATCAGACTGATTTTATTTATGGAAAATATTTTTCGAAAACGATATGGTTTCATCTTGCCGGCTTGTATCTTCAGTATCACTCTGTGTTTTAGCAGATGTGATAAGGTAGACGCACCATTGCTGTACCAATATCCTCCGGCAGATACCGTATGGTATAATGAGAGCTCAGAAGATTTCCCTAATCCTGAACGGGGTTTTTATACCTATTCTGAAACCAGTGCGGACGATTATACGCCGCTTGATGTAAATGAACTGAAACAGCAACGTGAGCTGCAGCAGGCAAGTGATGGCAACTATAAAATATACAGCACCCTAACATTCAGGTATTTTA
>JADZFY010000318.1 GCA_020854215.1 Chitinophagaceae bacterium
AGCAATTCGCAACTGATCGGTAATGGTTGTTGCCAGATTATTATGAGGGGATTGTCCCGTTCCTCCCTGGGTAGCTCCCACCAGATTCACCGTTTCGTCATCCACACAACCCACCTCTTTACTCAAAGTGCGTTCATACCATCCGTTTCCAACTATACCATGCACCGCAGGAACCGAGCCGGTATATACGCAGGTATGTCCGCATGCGGTAATGGTGGGAGAATAATCAATAAGCGTGTTCTCACAGGAGAATCCTTCTCTGATCAGTCTTTTAAACCCTCCTTCTGTATAACGATTCTGATACTTGTATAAATAGTCCCATCGCATCTGATCCACCATCATTCCTACCACTATTTTGGGATGTGGTGCAACAGCGGATGCCGGCCGGGTAGTTTGTGCATTCGCGACTAATGCAAATGAAAACAATATCCACCCCGTGATAACATACTTAAACTTCGTCATGTGATATTCTTTAAATTGATAAAATAAAAATTGCGAACAAGTTAACCTGAATTATGCAAACGGCAGCCATCCGTTGTCAATTTCCTTTTGGATTAACCAATCATAAACATCTATTTCGGAATAACAAGTTTATTATTCCGGCCTTTTCTTTTCACCAGGTCAAAAGCGTCAAATAACTCACCCGTAACCGTATAGGAGCGATAGGAAAGCTTTTTATTTTTTACAGATATCACCTGATACAATTGCAGGTGACCGCCGCTTTTATCCATCCAGGGTTGATTGTTTTCTTCGTACATTTTAGCACCACACATAGATACCACGTACATCACCGGTGACGTACCTTCACCTTCCGGCATAGGAATTTTTTCCATCCCTCTTCCATACGCATGATCGTGCCCCTGCAATACGAGATCAACTTTATATTTATTGAATATAGGCTGAAAGTTTTCGCGAAGATTTGTATTATCCCGGTTGGCCTTTACAGAATATACCGGATGATGAAATATAATACAGGTCCATTGATTGGGATTATTAGATAGAATTTTTTCAAGCCAATTGATTTGCTTCTGCATACCATCGCCGCCAAACCATATTGCCTGTGAGTTGAGTGATATGAAACGCACTCCCTGTACGTCAGTGTAATAGCAGGTCTCTTCCAAACCCTGCGGACCGTTTTGGGGAAGCGAAAACTGTGCGCGCCACAAAGGTGTAAGCTCGTTTACGCCCTCTGCATTATCAGCATGCTCGTGATTACCCGGCGACATCATCCCCGGTATCGTGCTGTGTATAAAGCTTCCTCCATAATATAACTCCCCCCACTCGTGATCATTAAACCCCCTGTTTACGATATCCCCTGCATACATGATCAGTTTTGCATCGGGAACTTTCGCATAGGCATCACGAATAACGGCAGGCCAAAAACTTCTCATACCCTGTTGCACATCGCCCAGATAAATAAAAGAAAAAGGCTCATTCGCATTGCCTGCAGTTTTTACGTGAAACCATTCACTCCAGTAATTTCCATCCCCTACCCGATACATATAACGTGTTCCGGGTTGCAGTCCGGAAAACTGCACAGCATGATAGCTGGCTGCTATTTCTTTGTGTACTACCTGTTCGGTTTGCGCCTTTACCCGGATTGCCTTTGCGGCCTCAGCCGGATTGGAAACCGCAACGATAATCTCGCCGGCTCCTGCACGCACACTGTCGTGCGTACGCCAATTAACGGCCAATGAAGTGGATGGATCCTGCGTTACATTCAACACTATCCTGTCGGGAAAAGGCGATGGAGGATATGGATTTTCCACCTGGGCATAAGTGTCTGCAATGAGAAGTAAAGCCACTATACAGGCTAAACCTAATTGAAGGAAAAACTGTTTTCTTTTTAGTTGCATCATGATATTTAATATGAAAAAAATGAAGTGCCGTTATTTTGAAATCACATCCCGCGTTTGCAGCGTATCTTTTTCGATCAGTGTATTGGGCTTCCCTTTTTGCTTTACCAGGTCGAACGCATCAAACAGTTCGCCAGAGGCCTTGTATGCCTTATAACGAAGGATGGTTCCTTCCACGGTTATCAATTGGTACATCTGCGTGTAGTCGGTACCCACGTCAAACCAACTGCCTTCAAATTTAGACGACATTTTTGGCCCACTAACCGATAAAACGTAAACCGTTCCGGAAGCTGTATTGGCGCGTGCTCCCTGTATTTTTTTTCTCCCTCTCGCATAAGCGTGATCATGTCCCTGCAATACGATATCTACGTTATACTTATCAAACAGAGGTTTAAAAGTATTGCGCATACGGGCATTATCGCGTGTAGGACGAATGGAATAAAACGGATGATGAAACACTACCGCAGTCCATTGATTGGGATTGTTGCGCAGCAGAGAATCTACCCAACGTTTTTGCTTCTGTAAATCGTCATCCGATTCTTCAACCCGGTAGGAGTTAATGGAAATAAATCGCATCCCCTGGACATCGGTGTAATAACAGGTTTCTTTTAGTCCGTCCGGTCCGTTATCGGGCAGGGTAAATTGTGGCTGCCAAAAGGCAGACAACGTATCGCCGGTACGGGCATATTCGTGATTGCCCGGCGAATGCATCCCCGGTATGGTGCTATGAATAAAACTTCCGCCGTAAAACAATTCTCCCCATTCATTATCACTATTTCCCCGGTTTACAATATCACCTGCATATAGTATCAAATTTGCTTCCGGCATTTTTGCGTATGCCGCTCTTATTACCCTGGGCCATAAAGTTTTTAACCCCACCTGCGCATCTCCAAGATAAATAAAGGACAACTTATCTCCATTCACTCCGGCGGTGCGTGTGTGAAACCACTCACTCCAGTCGTTTCCCTTTCCTACTCTGTACATGTATAATGTTTTGGGCAAAAGGCCGGTTACTACAACAGAATGATAGGTAGCGTTAAGCGTTTGAAATGTAAACGGCTTACTTGCCGCCTGTTTCCGTAACGGATTGTCCAGTTCACGCGGATCAGAAACGGCGGGTAATATTTCTATATAACCGGTTTTAACGGTATCGCAGGTTCGCCAGTTTACTGCTATTGAAGTAGAGGGGTCGCTGGTAACATTGAGCACTATCCTGTCCGGACTGCTGCCCGGCGGAAACGGATTCACCACACCGGATTGCGCATATAATACCGAACACCAGGAGAAAACAGCAAGCACATAAGCCGATAGCCATTTCCATGTACTCTTTTGGAACAGGATTAAACTGGCAGAAAATGATTTACTCCTCATCGTTGCGTTTATATCGCTTTTGATTTTTATTGTGATGCAACACAGGTTAGTGGAACTCCAATAACATATTGGGGTGCGCAGCCTGCTATTTCGCCGGATAGTATTTATCCAGCCAGTCAAAAATCTTTTTGAAAACGTCTACCGCAGCAGCCGGGCCAACACCATGCTTTTCGTCGGGATAAATTTCCAGTTGGGAAGGAATGCCCAGCTCCTGTAATTTTTTATACAGGTGCTCTGCCTGGCTCACCTTAACCAAAGGATCCTGCCCGCCATGAAACAGAATGGTAGGAACGCCCGTTTCTTTATTCAGGTAATAGGCCGGGCTTGCCTCTTTGGTAATTTGTGCATTGGGATCTTTTTCACCCAAAAAATTAATGACAATATTATCGGCGTCACTGCCATCGGGACGAACGGTTTTATCGGTTAAATCTGTAGGTCCCCAAAGATCTATCACGGTCTTCACCTGCTTCTCCCTGTCAAATCCGTACGCATACAGCATAGCAAGATGCGCACCGGCACTCCCGCCCATCAGCGCGTATTCATTTCCGTTGTATTGGTATTTTGCGGCGTTCTTCGAAATAAATGCAAGCGCTTTTTTTACATCTTCAATCTGTGCCGGAAAGCGGTTCACTCCGTCTTTTACCAGGCGATAGTTAATGGAAGCCACTATATATCCCCGTTGACCCACCAGTTCTTCAATCATCTGTTTAGGAAATTCACTTTTATCGCCGCGTGTCCAACCGCCACCGTGTATATATACAATTACCCTTGCATGGGGTTGCATGTCTTTAGGAAAATACGCGTCCAGCATGTTTTCTTCACCGGCGTTTCCGTATTTAATATTCTTAAGTTCGCGATAGGCTTTCTTTTTGTATTTCGCATAAGGGTCTTCTTTTGTCAGGTCTTTACCCAGTCCGTTGCGCAAACCATTTTTGTTGAGGTAGGCAATCAACGCATCGGGATGATCTGTTTGAACACCCTGTATTCCTAATTGCAATGCCTTATTCCAGTCATCGGGTCCCTCCTGTTCACTTTCCACATCCAGCCATACCGCCACGCCGTTATCATTGGCCGTAGTAACCATTTCCCGATCGTACACATTATCGAGTACTTCAATGGTACCCTGACTTAAAAAGAAACTAAGTTGGTCCTTATTTTTTACCTCGTCAATAACACTGGTAATTAAAGGAATACCGGGTGCTATTTTCCGCCACTCTTTATACAATGGTATTTTGTTCACATACACCACCACCTGCCCTTCCATCTCTGCCTCCTGTATTTGCCGGTAAGTTGCTGCCACGTCAGCGGCTTTAAAGTCGAGGTAGATATTGATTTTCCCCCTGGCGGCCTTAAGCACTTCACGAAACTCCGGAATACGGTAGGTTTTGCGCGTAGGTTTATTTTTATCGCCTACTTTTAACCGGCTGATTTCCTGCAATGTCAAATCGCTCACATTACCCGTACCATTGGTCATCCTGTCCACAGTGGCATCATGAAGAATAACAAGATGCCCGTCCTTAGTGGTTCTCAGGTCAACTTCCACATAATCTGCTTTGGATTTGATAGCAGCTTTTATCGCGGCCAACGTGTTTTCGGGAACTTTTGTGTGATTTCCCCGATGCGCAATTACTGCCAGCTTGTATGGTGTTTCGGGCAGCAATGCCTTAGGTTGCGCAAACACAAAACAAGCGGATATCAACAAAGGAATGAAAACAAGTAGCTTCCTCATGAAAGTGAATTTATTTTTCATTAACGAGCACAATGACCGGTGCCACCGGATGGTTGGCTGTAAATTTTTTACCTAACAACGATGCAATGGTTTGGGCAATCTGTTTTTGATACAATTGAACAGGCGTTGTAACCTCTCCCTTTGCAGGAATACCCGGGGCCATTACCCCGAACCATATTTGATCGGCTCCCACTATTTTGCTGCCATGACTGGTCCACTCCGCTTTATTGGTGTCGCCGCGGCCATGGTCGGTTGTAATGACCAGTGCGGTTTTATTTCGATACGCCGGCTGGCTTTGTACAAAATCCCACAATTGTTTCAACCACTGATCCACATGATGTGCAGCATCCAAATAACTCCGGTACATTTTTGAATGCGCCCACTCGTCGGTTTCCAAATAGGCAACATACAACACTTTAGGCTTTCTGGTTTTGAGATATTCCATCGCCTGAAAATGAGTGAACACATCCATACATCCGAATTCTTCTTCCGCTTTGTATGAATTTTGTTTCATTTGATTAATGAGTTTTTCGGCGTAGGTGGCATCTTTCCAGTCTATGTTATCAAAGGCGGCAATCACCGGGTAACCAGCTGTTTTCTTTCGCAATATCCTGTCGTAGGCTTCCCAGGAGCCGAATGCAGCTACTTTGCCCCTGTATCCGGGTTGACTGTTCAAAAACTCCAGCACATTGAGATTTGGATTATCGGGATAACTGTTGGTGTTGATAGCCGAATCCACAAAACCCGCAAACATCTCGTTATATCCCGGGTACGAAAACCAATACGGGTTGGCTGTATTTACAAAATTCTGATAGGCGCGGCTACCATACAATTGTCCGGACGCAACAAAACTACTCCAGATAAAAGGGAGGAGCTTTTTACGTCGTTCCTTTTCATCAGCGTGCCAATACGTTTTATAGATGTAGTCTTTTTGATGCTGATTATAGAGCGGGTTATTTGCCAGTGCAGTATCCATCCCGGTAAAGAGTTCCTGCCAACGCAGACCGTCGGTAGTAACCACAATTATATTTTCAACTTTGTTTTGTGCAATAGCCGAATATTGCATCCAGAGCAGGAGGATGATGCCGGATATAATTTTAATACGCATGATGAATGTTCAGAGAGGATAAAACTAAAAATTCATACTCAAATTATCCTCGAAAATACGGAGGGAAAGGCGCTTCCCTGGGCAGGTGAAGCATCCACCGGCGGCATGAAAAAATGAAGGTTAAACTAAACAAAATCAGCATCATGCCGGGGAACCGGCAGAACGATGAACGGAGCGTCGCAACAGCGGCTCCATAGTAGCGTTTTGGCTGACGTCCCGACAAAATACTACCGCTTCCAGTTGGTATCGGTGAGGTTATATATCTCCTGGATATCGCGGAGTATTTTTTCAAAATCGAGGTTGAGGTCTTTAAGTAAACCTGATTTCAAATCGAAAACCCACCCGTGTACGATGGGATAGCCGGTTCGGGCAAACTCCTGCTGTACACTGGCTAATTTGATGACGTTGATGCATTGCTCCTGAACGTTGAGTTCAACCAGCCGGTCGTACCGCTGCTTATCATCACCTATGGCGTTCAGTTCGTCTTTATGTAAACGGTAAACGTCGCGTATGTTTCTTAACCACGGATTCAGAATTCCCAGGTCTTTGGGTTCCATAGCCGCTCTAACGCCGCCGCAATTGTAATGACCGCAAACGATGATGTGTTTGACGGATAAATGGCGTACACCATAATTGATCACCGCCATTACATTGAGATCGGTTGCACAAACGAGATTGGCAATATTGCGGTGCACGAATACTTCGCCGGAATCGAGCCCCATTATTTCGTTAGCCGGCACCCGGCTGTCGCTACAGCCAATGTACAGGAATTCGGGGTTTTGATCGGATGCTAATTTTTTAAAAAAGTCAACATCCAGTGCTGTTTTAGAGGCAACCCAGCTTTTGTTGTTTTCAAAAATTTGTTTGTACGTAGTCATTTAAAAATACGGAGATGACCTGCCTGACTGTTGGAGGCGGCATGCTCCACCTGTTTATTGTAAATTATGAAATACTTTCTGTACATCATCATCCTGTTCCAGCCGGTCAACCAGCTTCAACACGTCCTGGGCTTGTTCTTCGGACAGTTCCACCGTAGTGGACGGAATCCACTCCACCTCAGCACTAATAGGCGTAATATGTTTCTCTTCCAGCGCCTTTTGCATATTACCGAAATCGGTGAACCCGGTACGGAGTATCAAAATTTCTTCTCCGTTTTCGCCATTTCCTTCCCCTAATTCCTCCAATCCGAAGTCAATCAGCTCCAATTCCAGTTCTTCGGCATTTAACCCTTCCGGTTTGAGTTTAAATACGCCCATTTTTTTAAACTGAAAAGCCACGCTCCCGCTATTTCCCAGGGTGCCATTGCCTTTATTGAAATGAGATTTTACATTGGCCACCGTACGTACATGATTGTCGGTTGCCGTTTCCACAAGCACTGCCACACCGTGCGGTCCATAACCTTCATATAAAATTTCTTCGTAATTCTCCATTTCCTTACCCTGCGCTCTTTTGATAGCCGCTTCTACCCTGTCTTTAGGCATGTTTACGCTTTTGGCGTTTTGAACACAACGACGTAAAGCAGGATTTGTGGCAGGGTCTGGACCACCGGCTTTAACGGCAATGGCGATTTCCTTACCAATACGACTGAACTGTTTCGCCATCCGGTCCCAGCGGGCAAACATGGTGGATTTACGTACTTCAAATATTCTTCCCATTGATATCAACAATTGAATTAGATAGATGTTTTTTGCGTTGCAAATGTAAGGCAATGAACGGAAACTGTTTTCCTGCTCCGGGCACCATTTCCAGTTTCATCGCAGCACCAAAGGTAAAATCCGCGATGCAAGATGACCGAAAAATATAAGAATCGTACTACCTTAGCGGCATGAGTGAACTTTCCATGGGTGATGCCTTAAAGTTGTTTCTGCAATCGAGCAGACTGAAAGGAAATGTACAGGCATTGCAGATTACCGATATCTGGGAGCAGATCATGGGCAAGACGATAGCAAAATATACCGACAAAATCCAAATCATCAGTAATACCCTGTTCATTACCACTTCGGTGGCGCCGCTTAAGAACGAATTACTTTTTCAAAAAGAAAAAATCATCCAACGGGTGAACGAGGCGCTTGGCGAACGCCTGATTAAGGAAATAGTAATCCGCTGACCCACCATCCTGTCAACAACATCAAACAGCAATCAATCCAATTTTGCAAGGACAAAAAGCCATCAGGTAGAATGGATATAACTGTGCAGTTGATCAATCGTTTCCTGTTGCGCCAATATGGTTTCTTTTACGATGTCCAAAATGGAGATTACCCCGTAAAAGTCGTTTTCCTTAAAAACGGGCAGGTACCGAACGTTATGAGCCGTCATTATTCCCATACATTCCTCCAGGGTATGTTGCGGACTTATTCGGGGGATGTGTTGCAACATGATTTCCGTTACCGGAGTGTCTCCGGATGACTTGCCAAGGAGTATTATTTTACGGGCATAATCACGTTCGGTAACTAATCCAAGATATTTTCCCTTATCGTCCATTACAATTACGGATCCTACATTCTTTTCGGCCATTATTTTTAAAGCCCCAAGTACGGATACGGCGGGATCAACCGTAATATTATGATGTCCCTTTCGCGAAAAAATGTGTTCAACCGTTCTCATTATACTGCGTTTTTGGTTTAATAATAAAAGATAGTTCAGCCTGAAAAAACCGATGTTGAAAAGATACAACAATTGTTTGATTCGCAGAAAAACCTGCTTTACAAGGGTGCATTCTTGTTGCCGGGAAACAGCAAGTGCAGATGCCTCCTTAGGTCTGCATGACAAGTGGCATAATATATCCTGAGCAGCAGTGCTACTGTTGCCGATTGTACAATGTTGAACATTGCTCCACAGTTTGTCATGCAGACCTAAGGAGGCATCTGTGTTTATACCACCCGGAAAAGTACTATTTGCGACAATTTGAAAGGTATCCCTTTGCAACCCGCAACATTCAGCCCCGCCTAACCTGCCCGTAGCATTAAATACAACCGGGGAATACTTTTTCTTTTTCTTTTTAATACTTTATGGCTACCCACTAGGTCCACAAAATAAAAAGCACCTGTAAAGGAATTCGAAACCACAACTAGGTTCA
>JADZFY010000319.1 GCA_020854215.1 Chitinophagaceae bacterium
AGGATAATCGCAAACACGATGAGTGCCAGTCCGGCATAGTTAACCGGAAGGGAATGCATGGAATAAAAAGCCAGGATAAGACTGATTACCCCAACTATACCCGGAACCATTGCACCGGGATTATACAATTCAAACATAATTCCATACATGCCCAGTAAAAGGAGTATGTACGCAATGTTGGGATCGCTAATAATATTCAGGATATCTTCCCAAATACTCATGCTGTAATTCTGAACGGCAACATCCTTCGTTTGTAATTTATGCTCGCCAAAAGGGAGTTGAATTACACGTCCGTCTATCTGACGCAGCAAATCTTTTTCACCAGTAGCAATAATGTCAATTACATTTTTTTCCAGGGCTTCTGTTTCCGTAATGGAAACACTGTTTCTTACCGCATCTTCTGCCCAGTCAACATGCCGTTTGCGTTTTTCGGCAATACTTCGGATAAAAGCTGCCGCGTCATTGGTGGCCTTAGCATTCATGGTGCTGTCCATTCCCCCCTGCATAGATACGGGATGCGCTGCACCAATATTGGTAGCGGGCGCCATTGCCGCTATATTAGCAGCCATTGTAATAAAGACGCCGGCGGAACCGGCATGCGCACCTTCAGGAGATACGTACACCACAACAGGAACAGGAGCTACCAGCAGATCGCTAACAATATTTCTTGTTGATGTTAGTAGTCCGCCAGGAGTGTTGAGATGGATAATGAGGCACTCGGCTTTTTCCTTTTCTGCTTTTTCAATTGCATGATGAATAAAATCGGCTGAAGCAGGGTTAATCGTTCCGTCAATACGGATAGCAATCACCTTCTGCCCGAGAGAAAAAAGGGGCAGGAAAAGAGAAAGAAAAAAATATGTTACAAATCGTTTCATATCATCATAACCCAATTAAAAACGTGCTACGCAAACTACACGTGTAATTTACTGAATTTGCGGCAGAGTAACACACGAGATCGGGAGTAAATTCACCATACAGGCTTTTATCCGGCGCGCACAGGGAGCATTGCGGCGAAAGAAAGCAATATACCCGCCCGGAGTGGCGGGTATCAAAATGCAAAAAACGTCAATAATAATATTGGATGCGCCTATCTCATTTCAAATTGCCGGATCTGGTGCAAATAAATTCAAAGGAGAAAATCTTTTTGTATATCCACTACCACACCAACTTAGCAGGTTTCCGCATGTTCACATTGCTCACCACTTCAACTCTAACTTATTGTTTCTTCTGTCTACGTCTGCCATTCGCCATGTGGGATCAACTTCAATAGACCGTACATCAATCAGTCGCTTGTCCACATCAAAAACATAAGTAGGGTGCGTCCACTTCCAGGGGTCGTGAATGCTACGGGGAATATTATTTTCTGCAGGCTTTACTCCAAACATGCTAAACAGCGGAATATAGACCGTTAGTTGTGAGCCGTCTTTAAATTGCAATTGTACGTCAATCGGCATCGGCATTTGTCCTATTCTGCGCAGTCGGATTTTTGTCTTGCCGTCCTGCTCCCACAAACTGTCAATTGCATAATCAATCGTCTTGGTTGTATTTACCCAATACTCCTTATACCAGTCTAATTGAATATCACTAACTCTTTCGGCCACACGAATAAATTCATCGGCATTGGGATTTTTGAAGCGCCATTGCCTGTAATAGGCTAACAGGGTTTTGTCTCTTAATGAGTCGCTGATAATATATCCCAACTGTGATAAAAATACTGCTCCTTTCGAATAGGCAGCCCTGGAGTAAGCGAAGTTGGTATTAAAGTGATCCGCATGCGTAGTGAGCGGTTCTTCCAGCCCGCTTTTTGCCAGGTTAAAGTAGCCGGCATAGTTACCGGATTGGTACAATGGCAAGTGTGCTTCCGGAGCATTCGGCACACCGGCACGCAGTTCATTGTTGGATGTGGGATTGCTTTTCTGCTGCTGATAATAGGCCGATACCAGTTCTTCTGCATAAGAGGTAAACCCCTCATCCATCCAGGCATACTGCGACTCATCTGTAGCGAGCATCATCTGGTACCAACTGTGCATCCATTCGTGAAACGCAGTACCCAGTCCGGGCCCTTGTATCAGCGTAGCCATCGGATATTCCATACCGCCGTCACCACCTTGTATAAAAGAATACTGCTTATACGGATACTCTCCAAAATGCTTTTCAATAAAAGGCAGTACCGTTACCGCTGCCGTGGCTACTTCTGTCCAGGCATTATCATTGGCAGTATTGTTGGGTTTGTTTTTATATAACACATGAATCGTTGGCCCTTTAGGGATTTCGCGTTTGATATGAACAAACTGCGGATCTGCCGCCCATACAAAATCGTGAACGTTGGGTGCGGTAAAGCGCCAGGTAAGGGTATTGCCGGACGGGCGTGTAACCTGGGTCCCTTTTGATTCGTAACCATAACCAATTTGCTGCGCATTTTGTAAATAACCGGTACCGCCTATGATATAATTTTTATCGAGCGTAATGTTTACCTCGTAATCACCCCACACGCCGTAAAATTCTCTGGCTATATAGGGGTTCGGATGCCAGCCATCTTCATCGTACGCACACAATTTCGGGTACCATTGGCTCATCGAATAGCGTACACCGGTGTTGGGGTTATCTCTTCCGGCCCGCCTGATCTGAAGCGGAACCTGGGCTTCAAAATCCATATCAAATACTACTTTTGAACCGGGGAGTATAGGCTTGGTGAGCGTGACTTGCAGGATGGTTTCCTCTGTGTTAAATTCCTGGGTAACGCCGTTCATTTTCAACGATAGAATTTTCTGGTAGCCTATTTCATCTGGTTTTAAATGCAAAATCCGGTCCCGCACCCGGCTGTCCCAATCTTTCACCACCTGGTTGCCTGAACCATGAAATTCTGTTTTGCCCAGCTCACGGCTGCGCGTATCCATCATACTGTTGGGTTGAAACGCATTCCAGTACAGATGATAAAACACCTTGTGCAAAGTATCCGGTGAATTGTTCCAATACTCCAGTTTCTGTTTTCCCAAAAAACGGTTCGTCTGCACATTCAGTTCTACATCCATCTTATACTTTACTTTTTGCTGCCATTTGCCCGACTGAGCATATCCCCAACCAAGCCCGCCATATAAAAACAATGCTATGAGTAATATCCTCTTCATACGGGTGCAATATTTGATATTTTAAAAATGTCAAAGATAATAAGCCCGGAGATATTTAACCTTTATGTAAAAAGTTAAAAGGCGAGAGCCGGTACACCCTGCTTTCGCCTGTTTTGCCGTTGAATTGCTGTTGCTTTCCTTATAACGTGAGGTTATCTTTGAGCAGCTTTCCGTTTGCGTTAAATATAAGGTTCTTATGCTGAATTTCTGATTTAGCCACGCGCACTCTGTATTGTTTTACTTCATCAGGAAGGTCAATTTCGTATGCCGATTTTACTTCCCATGCAGCGTACTTGCTCTTCTCAAACCCGTCATTCACGTTTGCGGGAAGATCACTCATTTCCAATGCTTTTTCGGTACTAAGCCATTCGCCTTTTTTATTAAATCTTGCTTCAAACTGATCACCATCCTGTTCAAAGGCAGCCACAAATGCGGTAAGATTATCCCGCCATTCCACATTCATCGCATCGTGATACTTTCCGGCAAACGCATTGGTTACTTCTGCCGGAATTTTCCGAAGTTGCGCATTTATAGTATTGCCAAAGCCTAAAGCGCTTACCAATACGGCAACAAAAAATAGCTTTTTCATGATTTTTTTTTGGGTTATCTTCTGCAATATGCATACCCTGTGTGGAAATAAGCGAGTTGAGGCTGGTAAAAAAAACTTAAATATTAGAAATTAAAAGTTTATTGTTTGTGAGTTTATTAGTTATGAGTTAAGGTTATTCAGCATTCGGACTGACCGCTCATATTTTCACATTTCCCACATTTTCAAACTTCATTACCCCTTGCCACTTACCACCACCACAATCTCTCCTTTAACGGCTTTAGTTTTAAAATAATCGTGTACTTCACGCAAACTGCCTCTTTTATTCTCTTCAAATATTTTTGTGAGTTCCCGGCTTACACAGCAGGGCCTGTCTTCACCAAAATATTGAATGCAGTCTCCAAGCGTTTTCACCAGGCGCATGGGTGACTCGTAAAAAACAATCGTCCGTTCTTCCTCGGCCAACTTCCTGAATAGCGTCTGCCTTCCCTTTTTCAGGGGCAGGAATCCTTCAAAACAAAATCGGTTGATGGGTAGTCCGCTGTTCACAAGTGCAGGAACAAAAGCGGTAGCACCGGGCAAACATTCTACGCGAATATCCTGTTTAACGCATTCTCTCACGAGCAAAAAGGCGGGGTCTGAAATGCCGGGAGTACCTGCATCCGTGAGCAGGGCCATATTTTTCCCCGCAAGCATCTGCGCTGCCAGGTGAGCAACAATTTTGTGTTCGTTGTGCTGATGATAGGGCGTGAGCGGTTTCTGAACGCCATAATGCTTTAATAATACCGAGGAAGTGCGGGTATCTTCGGCTAAAATGAGGTCGGCATTCTTTAATACTTCAATTGCCCGAAAACTCATATCACCCAAATTGCCTATCGGGGAGGGAACTACATAAAGCATAAAAACTCCTTTCCGTTATGCGTCAGGAGCTACGGTAATTTCAAAATGCTCCATAACCTGTTTTGCCAACAATTTTTGAGAAGCTTCTTC
>JADZFY010000320.1 GCA_020854215.1 Chitinophagaceae bacterium
GCTTTTCTTCTCCGCCACGTCTCCCCATAGATAAAAGTTGAGCGTAAGTACCAAGTTGGTGGGACGTGGCGAATAAACTAACACAACGTCCTGGCTGTACACAAGGCCTGCGAGAGACGTTGTAGCGAAGGTAAAGTTCCATGAAAACTGTTTTTTTTCGGAACGGAGTTCCGGAAGAACATATTGGGTACGGAGTCTGGAGACTCCGTACAGCAGGACAGTAACCGATATTCCTCCGCCGCCACGTCTCTCACATAGATAAAAGTTGATGATTAGCACATAGTTGAACGGGACGTGGCGAATAAAGCAAGATTATTACCATGTAAATCCGGTTAAAGGAGTGTGGAATTTATGCGAAAGTCCGATTGAGTACGAACATAGCTCAGCTCATTATTATTTGCAGAATAAGCAAGACGTGTTGGAGGTTACAAGTTAAACTGTTGTATTAGAAACCGGATGACAAAACGCACAACGTCCCGGCTAAACACATGGATTTACGGGAGACGTTGTGGCCAAGCAATTTGCAGTTGAATGCAAAACAACGAAGAAAGGTCAGTTACCCGCATGGCAAATTCTCGTAAAGCCTTTCTGTGTCGGGGTTACCAGGATGTCATGTGCTATGGTCTGCACGCTTTACAGTAACTCAAAAAGCTACTGTAAAATCCCGATTTAATATTCATCGTTCAATGCAAACTTTGGCTTTCGATACATCCATTGCCCATTGGTAAAATCAGGAAACTCCACTGTTTCGTAACCCAATTCAATACTTTTCTCGCTTATAGGAGTTACGGCGCTCCAGGCTGCGGCATCATAAACATCCATCGCCGGAGATACGCCGCGTTTGATGGCTTCTATCAGTCCATGCAATACAAAAAAATCAATACCGCCATGACCGGCAGCATTTTCATTTTCCTTGTTGGCCCATCGCTTCCACAACGGATGGTCAAACTTATCTAACCAGGCCTGCTGGTCGTCCCATTCATGGTGTTTGGCCGATTTACCCTCGATATAAATCCCTTTGTTTACCTGCATCCAAATTCCGTTGGTACCCTGCACACGATAACCTAACGAATAAGGTCGGGGCAGGTTGGTGTCGTGTTGTAGAAGAATCGTTTCACCGTTTGCGCATTTCAGATGCGTGGTAACGATATCGCCTAATTTGAAACGCACTTTTGCATTGGGGTGGTTTGCGCCACCTTTTTTCACAATATAATCGTGTAATCCGCGCGACTTTGAAGCAAAGGAGTTAAGGGAGAGAAAGCGATTACCATGGTTGATGTCAATCATGGTAGCAACCGGACCAAGCCCATGCGTCGGGTACAGGTCGCCGTTACGGTGCACCGAATGTTCGGTTCTCCATCGGGCTTCAGAAAAACCTTTGGGACCAAATTCAACGCCGCTGTCATAAGGATCAACACCGTTGTTGAATTTCACGCCACGCAAATCGTGCTGGTATCCCGCCTGCAGATGCACAATTTCACCGAATTCACCCTGTCGTACCATATTCAAAATTGCCAGTACATCCCGAAAGTAGCAGGCATTTTCCAGCATGGTAACGTGTGCACGGTGTTTCTCCGCTTCCCGAACCACCGTCCAGTGATCTTCGAGTGTAATACCCAGCATTACCTCTGTAGCCACGTATTTTATTCCAGCCTGCAGGCTATCCACGATCATCGCCGTGTGCCATTCCCAGGGTGTAACAATCAATACCGTGTCAATATTCTTCAGTTCAAGCAGTTTCCGATAGGCATAAGGATCGCCGTCAAAAACACGCGGCATTGGTTTACCCGACTTTCGAATCAGATCGGAAGCCATCCCGAGCATGCGCTGATCTATGTCGCAAATTGCTACCACGTCTACATCATTTCTGCGTAAAGCGTTCTCCAGGTGTGCCTGGCCCCTCAACCCGGTACCAATAATTGCCATTCTGACCTTCTTCACCTCCTTCGCCATCAAATTCCGGGAAGGAATGAAAGAGAACGCTGCAGCAGCCAGTGCTGTATTTGCAACAAAAGATCTTCTTTTCATAAAACAACGTTTAATAAGTAAATATTATTTAAAATTTTTATTACCTTTCAATTAAGCTATAAATATATAGTATTTACATTAGTTTTAATTAAAGACAAAGTAAATTTTTTATTAAAAGGACAGCCAGCCATGTCGGTACTCCATTCCTTTACCTTATCAGTAATGTTTCTGATTGCCCCTTTCCCCTCCTTTACCCAAACAAAAGGAACGGTTAAGGCTTCGCTGCCATCGCGCTATTTTGAATTGCTTGAAGCCGGGGTGAAAATCGTAGAGAACCGGCTGGCAGCAGAGCCGGATGCATCGCTGGATGCATTGGAATCAAAGCCCGGTTGGCGACATTTTCCCAACGCCATCCTCATGCCGGCTGTGCTTTATACAAAAGCACACCGGCACAATAAAAGTTTTGGTGATCCTTTAAAATTGCAATTGGCATTGCGGATAGGTGACTTTTTGGTAAAAGCACAGGAGTCCGGAAATTATTCAAAACGTGGCGACTCCGACTGGGACACGTATATGTGGTTGGAAGCGTATCGGCTATTGGAGAATAAATTAGGCGAGGACAGAAAAAAACGTTGGAAGAAGGCATTGCTGGCAGAGCTTTCGCTGTTGAAACCTCAACTCGCAAAGCGACTGGATTATCCCTGGTACAATGCACCTTTTATCATCACCTCTCCCAATCACTATGCCATATATGCATCTACCTTACTGGTAGGTGGACGCGTTTTCAACAAACCCGATTGGGTGACCATGGCTTCGCAGGTACTCCATCGCTTTTGTGTACACGAACAGGCGCCCGACGGGTATTGGGGAGAGCACAGCCAGTCCGGACCTACTACCGGCTACGATTACCTGACGCTCACACAAATTGCATTGTACTATGAACACACCAGAGATCCTGAAGCCCTGAAAGCACTCCGGCGTTCAACCGACTTTCATCAATATTTTACCTACCCGGATGGCACTCCTGCAGAAACGTTAAACGACCGCAACCGCTATTGGGAACCGAGCATGTGGGGACATTTTGGATTTTCGCATTTCCCTGACGGACGGCGTTATGCTGCTTTTTTAACAGATCATCTTTCGTTTGACGGAGATGTAAATTCCTTTGGCGCTAATATGCAATCCTTTGGCAGAATTGCACAGAATGCACTCTACTTTCATGATGGCAATCTGGCTCCCATTCCACAAGATTTGACGAATTACGCTCACGCAATGAAAATACCTGCGGGGATACGCAAAACCGGCCCCTGGGTGATAACCTATTCGGGTATCATAGTGCCACCGGTAAGCCTGAACAATTTCTTTCTCGACAGGCAGGGAAACCTAAGTATCTACCATGAGAAAACAGGTTTAATCGTTAGCGGCGCCAATTCAAAGCATCAGCCCGAACTCGCAACCTTTACCGAAGTAATCGGAACCGACAGTATTCACATGCCCGTAAGCAGCTACTTCAGGATGAATACCGGGTTTGACAGACTGGCACTTGCCTATAATGTGTTTTTTGCCACGATAGATTTGCCAAAACCCAACCCCCGGCAGTTAAAGCTGAACATAACTACTACGTATAAGTGGGGTACAGCCTCGTCTGAACTCAATTTTCAACTTGTGCTAAAGCCCGGACAAACCCTCGAAACCGCCTCTGGAAAAAAAATAGTTTTGGGAACAGAAAAAATAAATTGGAACGGCTCCGACCCTGGCAGGTGGATTAAACATAATGGATGGACGATGCATCTTCCTCCCCATACAAACATCACGTGGCCGGTATATCCCTTTAATCCCTATACCAACAGTGCAGAAACGGATTTGTCCCATGCCGTGGGGCGGCTCTATATTCCGTTAAAAAATGAAGACCAGCAGTTTCACTTCGTGGTGGAGACTGACTAAATCAACGGTATATTTTCGGGATATCCCGAAAACAGCTATCGCTCAATAAAAATGGTATGCACTGCGCCTTTTTGTTCCTGAAGGTTTACCGTTTTAAAAAACAACTCCCTGTTATTTTGCTTCAATGGAATGTTCAGTGAATCGGATACGTCTTTCCATTCTCCGTTCTTGCTATTTTTCATTTGGTAGCTTCTAAAAAAAGGAGTGATGGAACGCAGTTTAACCGTTACATGCCTGCTATTAATTTTTACGTCTGATGTAATGGTGTTGGGCGTCCAGTAAATTTCTGTACTGTCTTTAACTCCAATAAGGTATGGCGTTCCGTAGGCCCAATGGGGCTTGCCATCTGCACGTATCCATTGATGGGTATTAAAATAGTCATCTTCATACATGATCAGGTAGCTGATACCGTTATCCCAGTTACTGTAAATATCGCTTTGCTTAAACCAGGCTATCCACCTGAAAACCCTGGCAAAAATTGCTGTTGAACGCCGGTACTTATCCGGGGTAACGGTAACGGGTGTTCGTTCCGGCCCGTACATCATGGTTATATCCGCTGCCTTATTCTTTAAATATTCTGCCCTTATTTCCAATGCAGACAAGGGTATCCCGTTCTTTTCAAAATGAAGATTAAACATCGCATCAGAATAAAACCATTTGTGATACGTATTGCTCCATACTTCATCCGTTCCATGATGGGCAATTTGCCCGGGAAGGTTATTTTCGCCCTCATCAACATTAATAACCCGTGCGGGAAAACCACAGGCATTCATGATTTCGCATTGCACTATCATAAAATAGGCACAATGAAAAGAATGTCCTTTTAAGGCATCATCTAAAATCAGTTCCGTTGTGGTATCCTCCGATTTGTGCACAATGCCATCCTGCGTAATCGGAACGGTTTTGTTAATCCAGTTTCGGAGTAATAAAATGCGTTTGAATTCATCCGTTTCATCGCGAAAAATGGTATCCAGTCTGTATTTTTCTTTCAGGTGCTGAAAGTGGGGAAAGAAATCGTTTTTGTAATAAACAAACAATTTATTAGGATAGAATTGCGGATTCTTCACCGCTGTCTCCCTAAATAATCTATTTGTGGAGCAGCCCATAAAAGAAACAAAAGAGCACAATAAAAAGAGACTATATTTCATTGTGGTTTTTTATTGCATCCGTCTGGAATCACTTTCAGCACTTACTGCCGGAAGGCATTATTCCTGTATTCCTCTATATACTGTTTTAACGATGTGAGCCATTGCTCCATACCTAACTTTTGCTCATCGTAAACCAGGTAGGTCATATCTGGTTTGCGGTTGGCAAAATGTCTTGTGCGGTCTTGTTCAAAAAAATATTTTTTATTGCCTGTCGCCATGCCTTTGGGCAATCTGGTTTTATCCCAGGTTTCCACCAACTGATTAAAGACTTCGTTCCTTTGCTTAATGCAGTTTTCTATAAGGGTGGCCGCCTGTTGGAGGTAGTGATAGGTGGTATCCAGATTTACAAAAGTGGACTGATGTGCGGACCGGACAGCATTTTCCACTTTCGCCATATCCATATAGGCCATGCAGGTATGACGGATAAGCTGAACAATGGATTCAAACACTTCAAAGTCGTAAGCGTGTTTTACGTCTGTAGCCCGGTTACGCCGGATGATGTCCAGCGCCCGATTCATTTTTTCCAGTTCCGCTTCCGACTGCCGCAGCTTATCGCTGTATTGCGTATTCCAAAACGGGTCGTACTCAACGGCATCACCACGCGGAAGATCGGGCAAAAAGGTTTTTCCAATTTCACCCCAATGCCAAACCTTCCTTTCAAAGCTTTCCCAGTAATAATATGCCCCACCATTGAGTAATTCATACAACTCCTCCATATCTGCTGACGATTGTCCGTAATAGTTTTTGAAAAAACTCGTCTTGAAATCCTGTAATCCCGGCAATGCTCCGTTCCACGAATATGCAGCCGCGGTAACAAAACACATCATCCACATTTGATTATGTAAACCTGCATCATCCCAGGAAGTGCGAATCATACCATCATAAACTCCTGAGGTGGCTGCACTTTTCAAAGCAGAATAGGAATCTTCAAGCGCACCGATTTTTCTTTCACCACCTTCTACAATCTTATAGAAATACGGAAGAAACAGCGGCTCAGTGCCCGGATTGGGATCATAAAAGAAAACTTCATAGCCCAACTGTTTCGCCCGCCGGGCATTGTCAACCATTTTATCTCTTCGGGTATCATCTTCCGTGAGTACTAAACCTTTGTGTGGCAGAACGGATTTGCCCTCATTGTTCACCTCCCAACCCATTGGTGTTTCCCAAACCATTGGTTTTCTTTTTTGCGACAAGATGAATTTTGCGGCTTTTTCTGTAAAAAGATGATAAAGTCCTTTTAGTCCTATTTCGGCTACTTTTTTTCTGCATTGTTCACATTCTCCAAGTTCATAAGTTTCATCCGACCCAATATGGATATACTGAGAACCCGGTGTTGCATCCATCGCATCTTTCCATAGATCAAACAACAACACGTAAGTGCTGTCCTTCAACGGACAAAATTCAAAATTTGACGCCGGTATCTCACGCAAATGTGCATGCTGCGGCCATTTAAGAATAAAGCTCACATGACCCAATCCCTGCACTAAGGGAACAAGCTGGATATGATATTTTTTTGCAAAGGCGGTTACTTCACGCAGCTCCGCCGGGGTAAATGCACCAGGAGCGCCTATTTCCGGATGGCTCGGATAGGCGAACTTATCTTCCCACTCCCAAACCAGCATATTAATTTTAAAATCTGCCAACTCTTTGATGAATGATTTTACATAGGACATTTTATCCTGGTGATGCTTGGTGTCGTAGTGTGCAGCACGTTGCAGAATAGAAGGCCAATCGGTTATGCGCATACCGGGAACCTGATAAACGTCACCCTTTTTCAGAATGAGCTGTAGCAGCGTACGCGTTCCGTAAAACAATCCGGCCTCGTCGTTTCCGGTAATGGTAATTTCATTTTTACCCACAGTAATCTGGTAGCTTTGTTGCGGGCGATTTGTTTTGATTTTCTTCCGAAGGAGCACAATGGAAAGCGGACCTTTCTGATTTCTGATTGCTGACTGTATGTTCCATTGCGCTTTAAGATCCTGCATCAACTCCCGGGCGGTAAAGGCATCTGCAGGACTATGATTTTTGTTCAATACGATCGTTAGATTGCTGTTAAATGAAAATGCATCTCCACCAACCGTAACCTGCCGGGGATAGGGCAAAACGTACAATCCCAAATCCGATAATTCTGTGGCATTACTTTTTCCGGAGACTAACAGCAACAGCGCTACGGGAAGAAAAACCGTTAACGCAGGTTTCCGCACCCGTTTTCCAAATTGCTTTGGGTGAACTCCCATGCTTTGGAAAAAATGCAACAGGAACGAAACGGCGGGAAACATTGGAGACGACAACATCGTTTGAAATGGTTTAGTAAATCAATGCAATCTAAATGACACATAAAGAAAGGTAAAATAAAAATAAAAAATGTAAAAAAAGAAATAAAAAATATTGATATCTTAAAATCATATATTTGGAAAGCGTTTGATAAAAAAAGAATCCAGGGGAATGGTAACAGCCTTAAATCCCATGCCGCCCTCCGTTAATAATAACTCATGACCCAGCTTTTGTTTTTACCATTGACGATATCAATCAACTGCCGGCGGTTATTGCAAGCCATAGTCATAGCAACAATTTTAGCTTCATGTCAGCAGCAAAGGCCCCCGGATTTTTTAACCTGGCAGGTTTATCGGGGAGATGACGGATCGAATGCCTATTCTGATTTGGATCAGATCAATTCAAAAAATGTAAAGGAGTTAAAGGTAGCATGGACACACCAGACGGGCGACAAATCGGATTATTTTAGTTTGGAATGCAGTCCGATTATTGTCAACGAAGTATTGTATGGCATTTCGCCCAAGCTCAAAACCTTTGCATTAAATGCCGCTACCGGCAAGTTAATTTGGGTGTACGATCCTTTTTCGGCAAACAGCAAAGACGGTGGTTTCAATCGGGGGCTCACCTACTGGAAGGAAGGGCAGGAAGAACGCATCATCACATTTGTTGAAAATAAGATGATTTCGTTGGATGCGAAGAGTGGCA
>JADZFY010000321.1 GCA_020854215.1 Chitinophagaceae bacterium
ACCCCTGGGAATTTGAGCACCGGGGCGATGTAACAAAGGCATACCTGAAAGAAAATCCCCTGATAAGCAAAGCCGCTGGTTTTAGCGAAGAAACAGCTCATTTTTTTATTAAGGATAAAGACCATCCGTATGTTCAGGAAAAACCGTTTGACTGGATACGTGGCTATCAGGTAGGCGGCAAATCGCTAACCTGGGGTAGAGCCTGCCAGCGCTGGAGTGAATTTGAGTTTACAGCACCGGAACGGTATGGTTATGGTATAAGATGGCCCATTGGCTATAAGGATATTGCGCCCTGGTATGCGCACGTTGAAAGGTTTGCCGGAGTTTGTGGTAATAAAGACGGGATAGAAGCCATGCCCGATGGAGAGTTCCTTCCTCCGTTTGATTTAAATTGCGTGGAGCGGCATATTCAGCAAAAGATAAAAGAAAACTATAAAGACCGGTTTTTAGTACAGGCCCGGTGGGCCCAGCTTACCGAACCGCAGGAGGTGCATTTACAGCAGGGCAGAGGCAAATGTCAGGCTCGCAATTTATGTATGCGTGGTTGCCCGTTTGGAGGATATTTTAGTTCGGTATCTTCCACTTTACCCTGGGCAAAAAAAACGGGGAAACTTACCATACAACCTGATGCGGTTGTGCATTCTATTATTTACGATGAGCAGTTAATGAAAGCTACAGGTGTCCGTGTAATTAATGCCCTCAATAAGCAGACAACAGACTTTTTTGCTAAAATTATTTTTGTAAATGCTTCCGCTTTAAACAGTAACCTTGTTCTACTGAACTCCACTTCTAACCGGTTTCCGTATGGATTGGGTAATGATAACGGTTTACTGGGTAAACATGTATGCTTTCATAACTACCGGGCTTCCGTGAGTGGCGAAATGGAAGGATTTGAAGATCAATATTATTACGGACGCAATCCTACAGAACCCATACTTGCTAATTACAGAAACCTGCATAAGCAGGACACAGATTATGTTGGTGGTTTTACAACATTTATGGGGTCCTATCGTACAAGGATTGACGAAAGCGTAACGAAGGAAACCATTGGCGCGGCGTACAAAACTGCGCTTACGGAACCCGGTGGATGGAAAGTGTATATGTATATGCAGGGTGAAACCATTCCTAAAGAAAAGAATCATGTGCGTTTAAGTAAAGACAAAAAGGATCAATGGGGCATACCGCTACTCGTTACTTCGGTGGGGTATGATGATAACGATGAAAGGATGATAAAAGATTTTTTAACCGAGAGTACAGCTATGCTGGATAAGGCCGGGGTAAAAAATATTCGTCAAAAAGATACAAAGCAGGCGCCTGGTTTAGATATTCATGAAATGGGTGGTTGCCGGATGGGTATTGATCCCCAAACATCTTTGCTTAATAAATGGAATCAGTTGCATACTTGTAAAAACGTCTTTGTAACAGATGGCGCCTGTATGACGAGTACGGGTAATCAAAGTCCTTCTATATTGTATATGGCGTTAACTGCCCGTGCCGTACATCGGGCAGTTAGTGAACTAAGAAAAGGGAACCTGTAATATTGGTGAAAATGCCTTTTAAAGATCGGTAATGAGTTTATATTTTGGAACGAGTATTTTCATCACTACCCAGGCAATAAGATACGCCACTGCACAAAAGGCAAACATGATGGTATATCCGGTTTCTATATGCCCCAATGCTTTATAGTGATCAAAAAGCGCTCCTCCGATTTTTGTAATAATAACACCGCCAATTCCGCCAGCCATTCCTCCAATCCCCACTACGGATGCTACTGCTTTTTTGGGAAACATGTCTGAAACAGTAGTAAATATATTGGCGCTCCAGGCTTGGTGGGCCGATGCAGCAACTCCAATAAGCAACACAGGCGCCCAGTAGCTGATATGCCCCAGGGGTTGCGCTGCCAGCACTACCAATGGTATAAAAGCAATAATAATCATCGCAACCATACGCCCGTCGTAGGAATTGTACCCTTTTCTAATGAAATACATGGGAAACCACCCTCCGCCTATACTTCCTACCATGGTCATACTATACAATACTGCCAGCGGAATAGCCATTTCGGTGAGTTCAAGCTGGTATTGATCCTTGAGATACGCAGGTAACCAAAAAAGAAAAAACCACCATACTCCGTCGGTCATAAATTTTCCGAACGTAAATGCCCAGGTTTGCCGGTATCCCAAAAGTTTGAACCACGCTACTTTTTTTTCTTTCTGGTTTTCATCTGTTGGTTGCGGCTCATCGGCATCGCTGTTGATATAGGCGAATTCTGCCTCACTGAGTCTCTTTTGTTTCTCCGGTTTGTCATAATATCTAAACCAGAAGAATAACCACAAAAAGCCTATCACTCCTATGATGATAAAAGCAGCCTGCCATCCCCATTGCTTTTCAATCCAGGGCACGGTTAATGGAGCCAGAATGGCGCCTATAGTAGTACCGGAATTGAAAATGCCTACCGCAAAGGAGCGTTCCTTTTTGGGAAAATATTCGGCAGTTGCTTTGATGGCGGCAGGGAAGTTGCCGGCTTCTCCAATAGCGAGTACGGCTCTTGCAAATATAAAACCGAGCACCGAAACCGGAATGGCACTTAATCCTATCCAACCCAATGTGTTTCTCAAGCCATCTCCTATAGGTATGGCTACGGCGTGTATTATCGCTCCCACCGACCACAATATGATCGCCCAGGCGTATCCGCTCTTTGTTCCAAGCTTATCCACAATGCGACCCGCAAATAAAAGTCCGATGGCGTATGCAAATTGGAATGCAGCGGCAATATCGGCATAGTCGGTATTGCTCCAGCCAAATTGTTCCTCCAGTGAAGGCTTTAACAAACTCAATACCTGCCGGTCGAGATAGTTGACTGTAGTTGCGAAAAAGAGTAAGGAGCAAATTAACCAGCGATAGTTGCCAACGGTATTGGGGGCTGAAATGGTTTGGGGCATGATCTGGAATTAAGAATATTAAAGGTTAAAATAGTTTTTTGCGTTGTTGTAGCTAATGTCCTGCACCATCTTACCCAGCCATGCCATATCGTTGGGTAACAATCCATTTTCAATGTCATTTCCTATGAGATTACACAGAATACGACGAAAATATTCGTGGCGCGGCCAGGATAAGAAGCTGCGGGAATCAGTGGTCATCCCAACAAACCGACTGAGTAATCCCATATTGCTGAGTACGTTCATTTGTTCTTCCATTCCGTTTTTCTGATCAAGGAACCACCATCCCGACCCAAATTGTATTTTTCCGGGAGTAATGCCATCCTGAAAATTACCAATCATAGTGGCATATACGGCATTATGCGCCGGATTGTTATTGTAGATTATGGTTTTGGCCAATTTGTTTTCCTTATCCAGACGGTTGAAAAAAACCGACATGGGTTGGGCTACACTCCAGTCGCCGATAGAATCTACGCCTGCATCAGCACCCAGCCGTTGCAATAACCGCGAATTATTATTACGCAGGGCGCCAATATGAAATTGCTGGGTCCATTGTTTTTCTGCATTCCATTCGCAAATAAAATGAAGTGTAGCCGATTTGAAACGACTCACTTCCTTTGGATCCAGCTTGTTGCCATTTCTAATTTTGTTGAAACTCTCTTCTAATTGTGCGAGGGTAAAATCATCGGCATACATGGTTTCCAATCCGTGATCAGATATGCGGCAGCCCGTGTTATGAAAAAAGTCATGGCGTTTTTTTAAGGCTTCCAGCAAGAGCCTGTAATTACTGATATTGATATCGGCTGCAGCACCCAGTGCATTGACATAGGTATTGAAAGATTTTGGATCTTCTACGGACATTGCTTTGTCCGGCCTAAATGCAGGCAACACATTTACCTGTAATCCACTTTGTTTGATCTGCTGATGGAAACGAAGATCATCACACGGGTCATCGGTAGTGCAAAGTATTTCTACTGAAAAATAATCAAGCAACGAGTGAACCGGCAGTGTTTTGAGTTTTTCGTTACAGCGATTATAGATTTCCTCTGCGGTGGATTCATTCAACAGATCGGCGATACCAAAAGGTTTTTGCAGTTCGAGGTGCGTCCAGTGGTACAGTGGGTTACGCATGGTATAGGGCACGGTGGCTGCCCAAACTTTAAATTTAGTGTAATCATCGGCGTTACCTGTTATATTGTTTTCATCAACACCATTGCTGCGCATAGCGCGCCATTTATAGTGATCTCCCTTCAGCCATATTTCGGTGATATTGTCGAATCGTTTGTTTTCTGCAATTTCTGCCGGTGGCAGATGGTTGTGATAATCAATGATTGGCATTTTCGCTGCATAATCATGATACAACTGCTGCGCCGTTGGCGTTTGCAACAAAAAATCGGCGTTTAAAAAATGCTTCATATCCAGAAATTTTAAAGCGGTGGAATTGAATATTTGTGAGTTGGAATATGATGTTAACAACTACGATGTTTTTGCCTTATCCACCTGTTGAATAATCGTTTTTATATGGTTGGTCACTAATTCATATTGTCCGTTTGCCAGCCATGCAGCCGGAAAAAGCTGTGAACCGATCCCCACCGCCGACACTCCACTCTTAAACCAGCTACCAATATCATCCGGCGTTGGTTCTACACCGCCGGTTGCTACCAGGTGCATATCCGGAAAAACGGCTTTTACGGCTTTAATAAATCCCGGTCCGCCCAGTTGCCGGGCAGGAAATATTTTCACTGTATCTATTCCCCAATACTCCGCAAGTCCGATTTCTGAAGCAGTGGCACAACCGGGTATCCATAGTTTTTGATGAGCTGATGCTACCTGTTGAATTTCTTCCAGTATTAGTGGAGAAATCAAAAAGTCGGCACCCGCCCTGATAAATTGATCAGCCTGTTGTGCATTTTTTATGGTACCAATGCCCAGCACCATTTCGGGCAACTCGCTATTGCAGTAGCTGCGTAACTCATAAAATATATCAAATGAACCCGGGTGGCGATTGGTAAATTCAAACAGGCGCACACCTGCATCATAAGCTGCCTTGAGTACGTTTCGGCACAACGAAGAATCTGTATGGGTAAAAAGCGGGATGAATCCGGTTTGCCGTACCAAAGCTGCAATTTGCTGTGCGTTCATAACTATTCTATTTAGGTGTTGTAAGTTATAGGATAACTAATGCAGACGGATAAGCAATCATTGATCTGCATACATTCTTTAACGGATAATCCTTCCACTGCCACTTTGCTGAATTACAGTGGTAATTTCTTCGGAAGTAGCCACATTAAAATCGCCGGAAATACTATGTTTTATTACACCACACGCCGTGGCATACTCAATAACGTCACCAAGATCAGCCATGTTTTTTAACGAATGAATGAGCCCTGCCATAAAAGCATCACCCGCGCCAATACGTTCAGCAATATGCTGTATTTGATAGGGACGAGAAGTATATATCGTGCCTTCATTCCATAAATATCCGGTGTATTGATTTGAACTGGCGCTTTCCTGTTTGCGCATGGTCATCGCTATATATTTCACATCCGGCAATGCCTTCTTTAACAGAGCGCAGGTACTTTCCACCAAATTTTCCACATCGGGTTCGATACCAAAATACAACTTTGCCGTATCCACGTCTGCCAACAGTACATCACAATATTTTAGCAATGGCGGCATTACGTCGCTGCAATGTTTGCCATATTTCCACAGGGTGCCCCGGTAATTGAAATCTGCCGAAATCGTTAACTTCCTTTCCCGTGCTGCCTGGAGTGCCTCTTTGCAGGTATCGGCAAGTGATTGGTTTAAAGCCGGTGTAATTCCACTCCAATGCAACCAATCGGATGTCTCCAATAATGAACTCCAGTTGATGATACCAGGTTTCAGGAAACTGAAAGCGGAATAGTCCCGATCGTAAATTACTCTGCCGGGTCTTGCGCCCTGTCCACTTTCATAATAATAAGTTCCTGTTCTGGTTCCGGAAATGGTGGTGATATCAGTTTGAACGCCGTATTTATGGAGTTCGGCAACCCCTGCCCTTGAGAGTTCATTGCCCGGCAATGCGGTAATATATAAAGGTGAACTTCCCAATATAGCCAGTGACACGGCAATATTGGCTTCTGAACCCGCCCAATGCATTTCAAGTAACTGCGCCTGAACGAGTTTCTGTTGTTGTGGAGGCGTAAGCCTGAGCAGGTATTCACCAAATAAAGCAATCTTTTTAACCATAGCCGGCGTCTGTGTGCCGAAAATAATGCAAATCAGGGAAAAGCCGGGCTCAATGTTCAGCAGGGAATAAAAAAAGCCTCCTTATAGGAGGCCTTTTGCAGTTGGTTTTGGGGCTATTATTGATTATACTTGATAAAAGGAACAACCAAAATTGATTGACCCCGAATTTTCTTAATATAATATAACCCCGGTGATAAGTTCGAAATGTCCACATTAATCGTTGTAAGATTCCCGGAATTGATTAACCTCACAACGGAACCGTTTATATGGACAATAGCAAAAGTGGATTTGCTGCTTGAATCCGAAAATTTTATAAATATTTTTTCTCGTGCCGGATTGGGGTAAACCATAAACGGGCTGAAAGCCGACAAGTATGCCTTTTCCGGCTTCGAGTACCGGACGCTGCCATCGGTACCCATAATTTTCAACCGATAGAAATTACTACCGCTAAATGGTTCTTTGTCCATGAGTTGATAGCTGTGTGGCCATTCTTTATTTGCCGGTGTAAAGAACGGTAGCGGTTCAAACCAGACGCCTTCTGCACTTTTTTCCACAAAATAGCCGGCTGTTTGGTTTTCAATGCCGGCAACCCAGTCGAGCACCACCGTTGTACCCGTAACGGTGGCTTTGAAACCATTGAGCTCAGCGGGCAGTGGATTGTTGGGGTAATTGGAAGAACTGGCAAGTGAAAAACTTCCAAATTGACTGGTGGCAGCGCTGGTTACCGATCCGTTGCTACCGGGGGTTCCTTTATAGGTGCCGGTATTCAAATCTATCCATTCGCTCCCTGAATAATGGGCTACCCGAAGGGCATTCATATCTGTTATTCCGCCACTATTGGGGTCGTAAAACGAGAGCTCTACGTAAGCCGTACCCGTTCCTGTTATATTCCAGTACTCGATATGACTAATATGATGGATGCCTGCACCCAATGAACTTCCGATGTCAAGATAGGGGTCGTTATTCTTAAATTCCGCAGTAAAATCTCCCGTGGCATTCTTTAAAATCACGGGGCGCAGCTTACTGTTGGCGCCAATGGGAAAAGCGAAATCGGTGTTTGACAATCCTGATTTTTTAATCGGACCTTCCACATGACTATTGTCGCAGCCCATATTGGTGTACATATTCAGATACGTGTAATCGTGGGTGCAACTTTGAATGTTTGCTCCGGCATCAAG
This sequence comes from Chitinophagaceae bacterium, assembly GCA_020854215.1. Classification (GTDB taxonomy): domain Bacteria; phylum Bacteroidota; class Bacteroidia; order Chitinophagales; family Chitinophagaceae; genus Agriterribacter. The sequence continues at coordinate 7,343 of JADZFY010000321.1, forward strand.
GGTTAAAAGTGCGGTGGAGTGAGTATGTATGA
>JADZFY010000322.1 GCA_020854215.1 Chitinophagaceae bacterium
AGGCGTACCGACCGCAGCAGAAACCAAAATTTAAAATTTCAGCTTTCCTGACGCTATCTTTGCCGGCAATACAAAAAGAACATGCAGACTGAACAAAACAATCCGTTTGCCGAAGGGAAGTTATTGCTGATAAACAAGCCGCTGCACTGGACATCCTTTGACGTGGTGAAAAAAATACGCGCCCGCATTAAAATTAAAAAGGTTGGCCACGCCGGTACGCTGGATCCTCTCGCTACCGGACTGCTCATCGTATGTACGGGAAAGTTCACCAAAAGAATAAATGAGTACATGGCGCAGGAAAAAGAATATACCGGAACCTTTACATTGGGCGCCACCACACCCACTTATGACCTGGAAAGCGAACCTGAGAATCACAAAGACTACCACCAGATATCCGAAGATCATATCCATGCAGCAACCCTCCGGTTCACCGGTGATATCGTGCAAACCCCACCTGCCCACTCTGCGATTAAACAAGGAGGAAAACCGGTGTACGAACTGGCCCGCAAGGGAATCACCGTTAAACTGGAACCCAGAAACCTGTTCGTCAGGACGTTTATCATTACAAATATTGAATTACCTGTAGTTCATTTTAAAGTAGTTTGTTCAACGGGAACCTATATACGTAGCCTGGCGCACGACTTTGGACAGGCTTTGGGTTGTGGGGGCTATCTCAGCAGTTTGTGCAGAACAAGGATAGGTGAATTTTCACTGGAAACAGCGATGAGCATGGACGACTTCGCAGAAATGGCAGCAACATTAATTCCACCAAAAGCAAAGCAATCATAACGCATTAATCAATATTGATTCCTTTTCTGGGCCCTGCATCTACTTTATGTGAAGCTCTCTTTTAATAACTTGATTACTATCACCCGCAATTACACGCCAATCCGCTTGAAAAAAATTATGGATAATAACACAGTGCAGGCAACTTCCAAATGAAGCATGGCAAGCGTATCAAAAAGGATACCCAATACCAAACTGCAGTGTGGGCTTTTTCATATTGGTACTAATAAACCATCCATCCTGGTGGGGCCTGATGTATTCGTCCGATGCATATAAAGGATCCTTTAACCTCCAGCCAAAGTCAAAACGAAGTAAAAAGAATTTGAAGTCCATCCTCAATCCCGCGCCACCCGCTACTGCCAGGTCTTGATACAGCCGGTTTATATCAAAAACCGCATATTTGAACTCCGGACTCGATGACTTCCTCACCCAAACGTTACCCACATCGGCAAACAATGCGCCCCGCATCCAGTATCCATACACCGGAAAAATATCAAAACGATACTCCATATTTCCTTCCAGTTGTATATCTGCATAGCGATCGTCAAATTTTTTCTCCACTACTCCCGGCGGATCTACTGTATAGGTGCGAATTCTGAGGGTGTCGTAGAAGATACTTGAGCCGGGACCAAGCTTTCGCAATTGCCAGCCCCGCATGCTGTTGGGACCACCTGCAAAGAACTGTCGAAAAAATGGAAGTGAAATATCACCCTGCCGGCTTTCCGTTTTGAAGCCTACTCCGTATCCGGCAAAAATTCTAAACGCCCACATGGATTTGGGACGTGTATGATAATGTCTGAAATCAGCGCTAAATTTTACGAACCGGTACAATTGCTCCAATGGTTTATTATCAGCCGTTTGTTTTTTGAATAGTCCACCAACGAGCAAACCCGATTCTTCTCCGTACAGCCGCAAAAAATTGATATTAGCCGGGTTCGCTGTATTGAATCTTCGGGTATACGTGGCGTTTAACCCTATGATCAGTCCGTTGTTATAGGAATAGGAAAGCAGCGGATAATCGCGTATTAATTGTTCAAAGCCCAGGTCTATATCATAAATACGCGTGAACTCAATATTCGGAAATCGAATTTGCCAGTTTGTGGAAGTTCTTTTTTGAAACTCATACCCAAGGTAGGCGTTAATCGTATTGATTTTGTAATATTTATATCGGTCTATATACGATCCATCGAGATTTATGTAAGTTCTGGCTTGCAGAAAGTCCTCCTGGTGCTTCAGTTTAAACGGGGTGAGCAGGCGGGGAAAAATTAGTCTGTTGCTCAAACCCAATTCCGTTGACAATATTTTTCGAAAGTCGGTAAATTCTATACCGGTACGTAACGCATTCTCTAATTGGAGTGCCTGCCGGGCAACATTTCTGTTCTTTAACTGAAAGTTAAGTGCAAGCCCTTTGTTGCCAGCATTATATACCTGGTTTTGTGCAGAAAGGATACTTGATCCTTCAAAATCGGCACTGAAAAAATACTTTTTTGCCGGAACCATCCGGATCGAAAAATCAACAACCGGAGTTGCGGAGTCGCGGGGGCGTGCATTAATGGTAACATTCTGCCAGGCTTCAATTCTGTTAAAGTTGAGCAGCGTTCTGTTAAAATCAGATGCGCGAAATAATTCACCGGGTCTTAACGCAATTCTCTTTGCGAGAAAGGAAGGCTTAAACAAGTTATACCGGCTGTAAATTTGATAGGCTCCGTACTGCAACGGTTGAATATCCGTAGATTCTCCAGCCGCTAATTGAACCGGCTCATCGGGGTAAACCGTCACATCACCCACTGCATACGACTGGGTAATGGTGCTGTCCTTTACCGGAATTTCAAGAATAGAAATATCAATGGTAGGGTTTTGACGCTTTTTTTGAGCCTCTACCTGGAGACGAATCTGTTCAAACGGGTCAGCAGATGCATCAATAAGCGCCACATTTACCGTGTCCAGTTGTGCCATCAACACCTCACGGTTAATTCGGTAATAACCATTATTTCGGAAAATGGCGATTAACCGATTCAGTTCCTCGTCAATTTTCTGCAAACTAAACGGGTCTGCTTTTCGCAACAACGACTTGTCTGCGTTTTCTTTTACCAGCCTCATTAGCGTAGTGTCGGTAAAACGGTAACTGATGGAATCTATCCGAAAAACCTTTCCGGTATTCACGTGATAACGTACCTTCATTCGATATTGATCGGGCTTTTCTTTCCGGGTCACCGTATCCACCACCGCCCAATCTGCCCACACCTGGCTTCTGTAGTAACCGTTATTTTGCAACAGGTTGTCCATATTGACTACCGACCTGTGTACATCATTACTGTCGAATACTGCCGGCGCCGTTAACACATGGCGGATGAACAAAACACTTTTAAGAACAGGTTTTACACTATCCTCAATTTGGGTCTTCAATTTTTCAATCAATACTTTTTTTTCCGAAGAACTTAAATTTCCATTAACCTTAATTTCATTCTCAAATACAAAAGGCTGATACGGCTTATATTTTTTAACTACCGTGCATGAATACAATAGTCCGGAGATGATTATGAAGAAATAGATATGTTTAAAAAAAGAAGAATGTATTTTCGTTGGAGAATCATGCATAAATAAAGTTAAGGATGCTCAGCAAATCAAGGCTCAAATATATTCAAAGTTTACACCACAAAAAATTCAGGGACGAGGAAGGATGCTTTATTGCGGAAGGTCCCAAGATTTCAAAAGAACTCCTGCAAGAGGCATCCGGCGAAATTACCGCCATCTACGCATTAGACGAATGGATTAATGAAAATCAAACATTGCTAAAAGATGTAAAACCATCGGTTGTCTTTCCTATAGATCCGGCTACGCTTGAAAAAATATCTGCTTTGAGTACCCCCAACCAGGTAGTGGTTGTGGCACAAAAGAAAAAAAGTCAACCTGGCTTCAACTATTCAACGGAACTATTTTTAATGCTGGACAGTATCCAGGACCCTGGAAATTTTGGAACAATAGTGCGTATTGCAGACTGGTTTGGCATCAGCACGATTTTATGCAGTTACGAATGTGCCGACTTGTACAATCCGAAAGTTGTCCAGTCCACCATGGGCAGCATCTTCAGATTAAATATTGTGTACGTTCAATTGACAGATTGGTGTAAAGCGCATCCTCAAATTCCCGTTTATGCGGCAACCCTGCATGGCAAATCCATTCACCAGATTGAACCCATAAAAAAAGGTGCGGTGCTGATGGGCAATGAGTCTAAAGGAGTGAACGCCACAATTCTCGGGTTGTGCAGGGAACAGATTACCATTCCCCGAAGAGGGAAAGCAGAATCCTTAAATGCTGCGATTGCAACGGGGATTATTCTTTCCCACATCATCACCACATAAAATCATAAAAGAATTTTGGCAGGTATCGTCGAAATTATCATCTTCAATTCGACGCAATACATTAAAATAAAATATTGAATTATGAACATAGCATGGACTGGCGTATACCCCGCGCTAACAACAAAATTTACAGCAAATGACAGCTTAGACCTTCCTCTTTTTGAAAAGAACCTGAATGCCCAACTCGATGCCGGTGTAAGTGGTATTATATTAGGCGGCACCCTCGGTGAAGCCAGCGTTTTAACCGTCGAGGAACGCGAGTACCTCGTGAAATTTGCCGTTGAAAAAATTCAAAACCGTGTTCCGGTAATATTAAATGTTGCCGAAGGCGCCACCCGGGAGGCTATTCGGCAGGCTTCGCTGGCCAAAACCTGGGGAGCGGATGGATTGATGCTCCTTCCACCCATGCGTTATAAAAGTGATACCAGGGAAACGGTTACTTATTTTAAATCAGTTGCCGGGTCAACCGACCTGCCTATCATGCTTTACAATAATCCTCATGATTACAAAATTGAAATTTCCCTGGAAATGTTTGAAGAACTGGAAAGCGTCAGCAATATTGAAGCGGTAAAAGAATCTACCCGCGACGTTACTAATGTAACGC
>JADZFY010000323.1 GCA_020854215.1 Chitinophagaceae bacterium
GATTGAAAAAAATAAGCCGGGTAGCTGCCTCTTTGAATTCCGATACTACCAGAAAAGGAAAAAGTTTTGTCATCACTAATGTACATCAGTCCGAGTTCTGCTCTTGCATTCACGCCGTAGGTACCGGAAGAAATCAACCTGCTATTAGAATAGAGTGAATGACCCGCAACCGGTCGTAAAGAATGGCTGAAATTCCAATAGGTGGGAGCGGCGGCGATACCTGCAACAGCGAAAAAATTATTGTTTATCCTGCGATTGAGTTGCAATCCCAACGGAACGCTAACAAAATGTGCCGCACTGCCATTGAAAAAACTAAACCCGGTTGATACGCCGCTGTACCTGGAAATAAACCATTTCTTACCCGATAAATGGGTAGAAGTATATGCATGATTATTCTCAATGCCCTTCCGTTGCGTATTAACCATTGCACTATACGGCATAACGGTTTGAGTACGCGCTGCCAAGCCAACAAATAATATACAAGATAATACCAGAAAACGCATGATATATAGTTTGTGTTGGCTAAAATTACTGAATGTTTAGGCACGATGACCAAAAATGAAAAACAGGGAACCGTTTTCTCCGCAAAACTGAACCGTGAGGTTATTTCCTTCTCCGCGATGTGGGATATTGCTACAGAAATAATTGGTGAGCAAATCCATAAAACGATTCACAAAAAAGAAAAACGTTTGGAAACATTATTCAGCTTTATACAGCGACTCCTGTTTTACAAAATCAAACATTGTCAATTTTCGTAACTGATAATAAGCGTTCCAGAAATCTCTTAGCGCGGAAATAAAAGAACGGCGGGCTTCATCCTTTTCCGCCTGCGCCAAATTCAATTCCGTAATGCTAAGTTTCCCTGACTGGTATAAATTATTAGCTATTGTGTAGCGCCTTGCCGCAACTGAATCCGTAATTTTAGCAAGACCAATATTACTCTTTAATAATTCAATATTGCTTACAAGAGTAGTAACTTCCTGAACAATAGTAGCATCGTCCAGATCGTTGGTAAAGGTAGTTAACCTTTCAATAGCTTTTGCCGTATTGTACCGTGCTTTTCGTCGCCCCCAATCCAATATGGGTACATTAAATCCTATAGCGAAGGTTTGCTGATCTTTTGGATCGGAATAAATAACTCCCAGGTGTTCACCTGCCCGGTTTAAACCATAACTGGCCGTTAGATTTACTTCCTGCTTAGCCGCCTTAGCCTGTGCTACCTCGCGGGCTGCTTCTAATTTCTTTCTTTCAAAAGCAATATACTCAGGACGATACTTTTTAGTGTACTCAATTGCTTTTTCAAGCGCTACTTCCACTTCGGGGATTAATTCGGGGATCAATAAATCTACGCTTGTTATATCCTTTACACCAATAAAAGTTGTAAGCGCTAATATGGCCACTCCCAAATCATATTTAGCCTTTTCAAGGCCCTGCCTGCTTTTTAGCGATTGCAGGCTAAGTTGCAAAATTTTATCTTCTGTGGTGGTACCCAAATTAATCCTCTTTTCTTCAATGTTAAGGTTCGTAGTGGTGTTAATGAGATTAGTTTCTGCAATCACTTTATTGCTTTGCGCATCAAGTACATTAAAATACAATTCAGTTGCCTGTTGTGCTATGTTTTCCATTTCGTGCACATATTCTCTTTTGGATTCTTCCAACTTTAAAGGCTCTATTTTTTTCTGCCATTTCAAAGCATTAAATCCAAACAAGGGTTGGTTCAGACGTAAAAAAACCGGGGTTCCGTTAAACTGATTGTATTTGCTTTGAAAGTCGTAAAATTGATTCAGTTCTGTATTTAAAGATAACTGCCCGCCGGTAAACGGTATTTGCTGGCTTAAGCTGAAACCAATATTATTGAGGTTTTGCTGAATAGGCAGAAACTGGATAGTGCCGTCTGGCTGGGTTACCGACGTGTACTGTTTGCCATATACGGGAGCGTTACCATAAAGCGAGACCTGTGGTTTGAAATCGCTTTTATAGGTAAGGTATTCATAATAGCTTATTTCTTTCTGGGTTTGCGCAAGTTTATATCGCGGTGACTGTGATTTGGCTAACTGAATAATTTCAGGCAAACTGAATGTTTGCATGGTTTGGGTTTGTGCAAAAAACGCCACTATAGAGAACATGAAGGAAAATGCCGGGTATTTCATCCGATGTCTGTTTTATGTGCATTAAACGATAGTCCACGCCGCCTGTTCTTCCATTTCATATAGTACCAGTACGCTATTGGTATAAACCAGGTAGTAAAAAAAGTACCTATGGTTAGCCCCCCAATAATTACAATTGCCATAGGCTTTTGTAAATCATTACCAATACCATGCACCAGCAATACCGGCACCATGGCTATGCTGGTAGTGAGGGAAACTAACAGTAATGGCTTCAAACAAATATCACCAGCCTCATGAATCATTTTTTCCAACAGGGCATTATCATATTTTAGCCCCTGTTTACGGTACTGTTTTTCCATACGATTGAGCACTTCAATTTTAAGCGTTGGATCGTCTACTATCAGGCCCAGCACCACCACAAACCCAATAGCCGCCATTACATCCAAAGTGCCGTCGGTTACCCACAACAAAAACATACTGCCTGCAACGCCTAATGGAATTGTAAGCATGACCAAAACCGGCAAAACCAGGTTTTCGTATTGAATGGCCAGAATAAAATACAGTAAAAATAATACCACAAAAAAGATTGTCCATAATGTACCAACCTGCGATCTGTTCTCGAAATACAATCCGGCAAAATCTATACTAAACCCGTGGATTGCGGCTAATGCAGCTACCTTAGTTTGCAACGAAGGGATATCAATATCTTTATCCGCTTTATCCACAACAACAGACTGATAGGGTCCTGTTCTGTCTGCCGTAATAAATTTGGGCTGCTCATCGTATCGCAGGGAAATAAATTGCCTCAAAGGATACAGAGCACCGTTTTTTCCGGTAACCATGCTGTTTAGCTTGTCTTCCGCTGTAGTTTTATAAGTAGCCAACCGAATATGGGTTTCTTCGCCAAAGTGTTTAATATCCGTGATGGGGAAAATACCAAATAATTGCTGTAGCGCATTGTCAATACCGGCACGCTCTACTCCGTAAACAGCCATTTTTTCATAGTTCAATTGTACAGATATACCGGGTTCAGTTATCATGCCTGCACCGGGTCTGAAAGGTACCTCCGGCATTTTTTGCAGTATATCAGCTAAGCCCGCATAGGCTGACGGGCCGCCTGTATTATCTTTAGGTTTAAATTTTACTTCTAAGTAAGGCGCATCGGTTGTAAACAATTGAGTAAATGCGTTGGGTGCATCTACGATATTCAGGCTGGCATGCGGGTAGTCTCTTAACAGTATTTGTCGTATCTCTGCATCTATCTTCAATTTTTTTTCTTCATTAACGGCGGCGAAATAGAGTTCCGCCTGCTGAACGGTATTGTTATCCTGTTGCAGTAAAAATTGTTTAATACCCACTTCCGCTTCCGTTACTACACATTGAGGTTGTATCTGCGATTGTATACGTTTGATCCGTCGCAGGTTTTCAGCCGCATCAATCGGATCGTTCCAGTCTATTTGCACTAAGCTTTCCTTCTTTTCAATCCTGGGAAGATTGCTTATCGGTAGCAGTGTGGCAATCCAGATGCCTAAGGGCATGGCAAGCAGTGTAAAGATGAAATACACTAACTTATGTTTCAGGATATGTTTTATCATTTTGTGGTATCCGGTTGATACCCATTTGTAAAACATGGTATCTTCTTTCAGTTTTTCGGGGGAGCGTTTCAATAGTAGCTTATACAGCAGGGGCGATAATACAAAAGCCACCAGCAATGAAACGCTTAATGAAATGGTAAGGGCAATGCTTTGATCCGTGATTAAAGCGCTTGCCATGCCGCTCAGCAATATTAGCGGAGCATATACCGCAGTGGTAGTAAGCACCTGGCTTATTACCGGAGACATTACCTCATTTGTTCCCAATACGCTGCTATCCTCCATACTAAGTCCCGTTCTTCGTTTTCGGGTAATATTGTCAATTACCACTATCGAATTGTCAATTAACATTCCAATACCGAGTGCCAGCCCCGAAAGGGATATGATATTAAAAGAAATATTAAAAAGATAAAAGAAAACAACCGTCATAATTAACGACAAGGGTATGCTGATGCTCATGAGCGTAGGCGAGGCCCAGTTTCCCAGAAACATAAAAAGCCGCGCAATGGTTAGAATACCGCCGTACATAAGGTCCTGATACAAGTTACTGATACCGGCATCCAGCAAAAAGCTCTGATCCTGTGTAAGCGCAAAGTCAACCGCAGGGTAATCTGTTTCAAACTGTTCCACTGCTTTTTTTATTGCAGGCACCAGTTCATTCATGCGACTGTTCGCCTGCTTTTGAACCGTAATTACCGATCCCTCGTTACCATTAAACAAATGATAGCCCGTTTGTTTTTCCTGTTCCGGGCTAATGTCGGCTACGCGTTGCAATGGTATAGTTGTTCCCTCCGCTGTGGTTAACGAAAGTTCAGCTATATCATTAGCTTCCCGCAGTTTATCGCCCGCTTTTACAAAATACCGGTACTGTCCGTCTTTCAGACTTAGTCCTCCCAAATCGCGGTTAGCGTTTTGGAGGGCGCTTACAATATCCCTGTTGTTCAGCCCCAGGGCATGAAGCGATTCGTCGTTTGGACGGATGTTTATAACAGCTTCCTGTCTGCCGTTAATGTCTACCAGCGAAACACCGGGAATTTGTTCTATCCGTTTCTTTAGCACTTTCCCGGTGAGATCCGATATTTCCATGTGGCTAACGCCGTCTTTTGGAATAACCTGTATCCGCAATACCGGTATATCGGAGGTGTTGATACGCATTACCTGCGGGCGTTGCACATCGCGTGGCAGTATATTGGCGAGCCGGTCTAACTTTTCGTTCACTTCAATATAGGCCAGGTTCATGCGTGTATTGTATTCAAAGCCTAAATACAACAGGCCGGTATGATTGGCGGAGCGGCTTTCTATACTTTTGAGCCCGTTAAGGTTTACTAAATTTTCCCTGATGGGTCGTATTACATTCTGCTCTATAACGGCAGCGGAAGAGTTGGGATAATCAACTCTAACCACTATTTGCGGTACATCTACATTGGGCAGTAAGGAAACCGGGATTTTTTTCAACAGCACAAGCCCCGCTATAATAAGCGCTATGAATGACATGATTACCGCAATGGGGCGTTGAATGAGGTACCGTACCATTTAATCTTTATTTGCCCTCCCTTGCATTGGAGGATGCTGTTGGCGCCTCCTTCACAGGTGCATCGTGCGCCAGTTGTAAATTATTAGTGGTAATTACTTTTTGCCCGGCCTGCAGGCCTTCTTTAATCTCCACTTCTTTTCCATTGTCTCTGCCGGTTTCCACGTAATTCCATTTGGCCTTTCCATTTTCGAATGTAAACACAACGGCCTTATTGCTGCGCATTACCACAGCCTCTTTGGGTACCACCAAAGTTTTTGAAAAAGGCACTATTATGGTAGCTGTGCAGTTCATTCCCGGAAATAAACTTAGCTCCTGCCTGCTAATGTCTGGTGAAACCACCTTTAGCTTCACCAGTACCAACCCATTTTCATCCACATAAGGGTTTATTTCATACACAGTGGCATTGTATCTTTTTTCAGGGTTTGATACCGGAGATACTTCGGCACTCATTCCTTTTTTTACCAGGCCAATGTCCGATTCTAATATTTTCACTTCAAGCAATAAATGAGTGGGATCGTATATACGGAACATTTCATCGCCCGGTTTTACATATTGGCCCGGTTGCACTTTTACATCGGCCAGCACACCTCCAAAAGGTGCCTCTATGACTGCCTTAGATAGCTCATACTCCGCTTGTTTAATGTCCTGTTCGGCGCCCGAAAGCCCGGTGCTTATTCTGAGCTTTTGTCTTATAGTGTCTGCCTGCGCTTTGCTGCGGTCTTTTAATAAATTTTCGTAGCCCAGCAACTGGCTTTCATATTCTTTTTGTCCGTTAAACCGGGCTAACTCGGCCTTTTCTAATTTTTGCTTTAGGGGGATGGTTTCAAATTGCGCGATGGTTTCACCCCCGGCAAATCTTGCCCCGGTTTGCGCCCGGCACAGCATTAAAACGCCGCCGGTTTCGGCAACGATTAATTGCTCATGCAGGGAATGTATTTTACCGTTGGATTGGATGAGGTATTGGAAGGGAGCAGCCCTGGCAAAAGCGGTTTGTACGTTGGTAACCAAAGTATCCTGCGCAGAAACGGTATTACTGAGATTCTCCTCTGAATCGGTTGCCTCGCTCCCCGAATTACAAGAACTCCAAAAGAAAATGAATGACAGGTATATTAATAACCGCAGTATTTTCATAAGCACTTTTGTTTCATCCGTAAATATACGTTTATCAACAGCAAAGTTTTAAAGTTTGGATTCAATACTTTGAAGATACTGCCTGATATAAACGGGGAACATACTGTTAGGGATAAAAAAATGGGTAGCCACTAAAGAGCTGTCAATAGTAAATAAGTAGGAACTGCTTTGCTTTTCAATTTCAAAGGGTAAATCGCCTTTCTTTACCCATAAGACCGGGTAGTCTATTTCGGATATCTTCTTCCATTTTAAATAAGCATCATTATTTGTAAAGTCAACCAGGATTAATATGTTAAGCGTTTTCGTCAGCTCTTTATTTTCCCGAATAGATTTTATGGTAATATCGGTACAGGCATTACACCCTATTTCCGTGTATCTAATCACTAATAGTTTTTGGGAATCTTTAAACAAAGAAACCAACTTTTTGTAGGGAGCTTTTTTACCATCTTCGATACGGAAAGCATCAATAGTCTCAAATTCATTCTTTCTGTTTCTTTCGCTATAGTTTAAAGAAAGCAATTGCCCCATGTAATGATTTTCTGCATAAACCCTTCCAATACTATCCCGTAATTGTGAGATATTTTCTTCCGCCGAATTTCGGCTCTTATTCATCATAATAAAACTACTAATAATACCTATCGCAAAAATAGCTAATAAGAAAAATGTAGCACTATCCACTATTTTTTTCATCTTATTTCAGTTTTACTTTTACCAGATAAAATATCTCAGGATCGGCAACAACCTCACTTTGAAACGGGCTATCGGTAAATAATTTTTCTTTCAGGTCCATCCCATTAACAATTGCAATAAGTTCAGCGTTTTCAGCATCAATATACTGGAATGGTGGTAACCTCAATTTATATTTTTCCGTTTCAGAGAATTCCCTGGCGCTAAACAATTCTGTATTGTTACGCTTATCAATTAAAGAGAAAAAGTAATTACCAAACTCCCCTTTGTTGTCCCGGGATGAAATATAAACGTATTTATCAGTCTCAAGCCACCCGCCCGCAAAACGAGAATAGAGCTTAAAATATGCTGAGGTTACATTGGGATTAATTTCTTCATTCTTAAATTCACCGAGGTGTTCTTTAATGATGGGAGTTATATCATCTGGTATCGCATTCTTTTTGTACTGAATTTTAAATCTTCTTTTAATTCCCGTATTTGTCGCATCGTAGATAAAGTTGTCAAAAGCCTGAACGAAGCGTAAAGAGTCTTTATATAGAAAAAAATATTGATTAAGAACCAGCCATAAAACTCCCTGCAATGATTTATCAAAATTGCTATCAGTCTTTATAATTTTTAAGGAACTGTCTAATATCGCAATGTGATATAATTCTCCCTTGTATGGTTCGTTGTGTTGATTAAAATTCGTGTATGATATATAATCGCTTGTTCCGGGTATATTATGCATACTAACAAAATGATTAAATTGTTTGGATTTAATAATATTGCTAAGCTTAAAAGAGTCATCGTATTGGAAAATCTTCATTTGAGCATAATCATACACCTCTAATTGACCTTTATTGTTTAGCCAGCAGTCTGTTATATTTAGCGGGTCGTTCAAGCTATCACCTACTTTAGCCACTGTCTTGAGAAAATACCCCTGGGCGTCAAATAGGTTAATCCGGTTTGTGTTTAACCGGTCGTAAACTATATACTTATTATTGGAAGCAAATAGCTTAAAAATTCCGCCAATAAAATTCCCTTTTGTTTCCTTTAACGAGACTATACTAATATTTTCAATTCTATCTGATAAGTCAATTTTTTCTTCAATTTTTGAATTATCAATGTGTATTTCAGTGTAATTGAGGTTTTGCTTATCCTCATCCGAATTGCATGACCCCAAAAATGACCACAAGACAATCAAAGAAATGATAATAAGCAATTGATTTTTCTGCATACTTCTGTTGTTGATCGTTTATTAGTACCATAATAGAGAAAGAGGACTCTTGTTTCAGTCCTCCTCTTTTATAATAAAACAGTGTAATGTCATTTCGGAACACAATGTCGTGACGAAAATGTACCATAGCAGGTGACCCCGGTACAGTTATAGGGAGGCCCATAAACACCGGTGAAATTGCAATAAGTCCATTGACCAAGATTCAGTCCACACTCTAATTTTACTAATTCATAACACCCCATACCGCCGCCAGTGGTTGACTCCGCAAAAGCTTCCTTTGAGAATGTTGTAACCAACCCAATTGCCATAGCTACCACACCCGTAGCCATTGTAATTTTTTTAAGTGTTTTCTTTTCAGCAATCATAATTTTACAATTTAAAGATGAAAGAAAATAGTTTTGCATTTCATACCCGGAATATGCTATGCGGATACAAGATTACAACTCCGCACTCTACTATTTGTACAGTGAGAAAAAAATAGAAATTATTTTTCTTCCTTCTCCTTCATTCGTTCCAATACCTCTATATATTCTCTTCCCATTCTGTCTAAAGTAAATGTTTTCACTGCTTTTTGATAGCCATTTTCGGTTATCCGTCGGCAAAGTTCTGCGTCGCTCAGCAGGTGCAATAGTCTTTTGGTTATGTCTTTGGGGTTTAATGTCCTTTCGCCGTTGTCATCATGACATACTGGTATTTTTAAGCAATCTACGCCATCTTCAAACATTTCATCCAATCCATCCACCGCGCTAACGATGAGAGGAACCCGCCAGAACCGCATTTCTATCGCTGTATAGCTGCATTGTTCCATTAAGGAAGGTAAAACTCCTGCATCGGCAATGGCGTACCATTTTTGCACCCAGTCGCGGCTTATTAAATTGGTGAGTGTCACCCTGCTCCAGACAGGCATCGCCGCTTTTATGATATCGCCCAATGCACCTGTACCTATTAAAACCAGGCGGGTATTGGGCATGGTTTCTAATAGCTTCTTAAAACTTTCTATTAAAAAGAATACACCTTTGTTCAAAACCACTCTTCCGGAAAATACAATGAGCGTTTCAGACTCACAAATGCCCAACTCCTGTTTGATTGTGGCTCTGTTGAATGTATTTGAGTCTGGGATGGCTATGCCATTATAGATAGTGGTTAGCTTATGTCGCGCAACATTGAGTGCTTTCACAAAAAAATCTTCCGCCTGCCGGGTTACGGTTATGGTGCGATCAGAAAGTTCCACCAATTGCACCTGGTAAGCAGTGTCTTCAAAAGCGCGTGGGCAAAAATTGGTGTTTCCTTTTTTCCACTCGGCCGCAAATACCTCATTTTCCACTTTAATATGATCTTTCCACGACCAGCCATGATGTACATATACGATACGGCATGGAATAAAATTTTGTATCTGCTTTGCCAGGTTCAACTCTGCCAATGAATTAAACCAGCATATTATGTTTTCTTTATTTTCGAGGTAGGGATAAGCTACCTGTAGTATCCTTGTGGCAAGTGTTGTTGCAATAACAGAATCTTCAAACGAAAGAAATAACCGGTTTTCCGGGCTTGGTATGTACAGCATCTCCACTTTATCTTCCCGTACAAAAGTGCATTCCGCGTATTTTTCGGTTTCTGTAAAAATGATGGTGATATGGATATCCGGCTGCTTCTTAAAAAAATTTACCAATTCCTGTATATGAGCGCCCAGTCCAAAAAAACCCTGCATCCTGTCACAATAAAACAATACGAGGTTAATCATGTGTAAATATTTTAATCATTTGAGCGCCCATGGCCATTCTTTAATCTCTTTTTGAAGCGCCTCTACAGAAACAGAACAGGTATTGAAATAGCGCTGAAAACTCTTTACAGCCATAGCCTCATCAAAAAAATAGGAATTTTGTTTTCTTTCGTGCCATAGGTGGTATAATGGGCCCCGTGGGCGAAAAATATCGTAACCTGATTTTTGAAGGCGCTTCACCCTTTCGGCATCATCATGTCCCCAGCCTTCAATATTTTCATTCTCCATACCACATTTTTTATATTCCTCCACATTAAACATAAAGCAGCCACCAACTGAACACCGGGTATCCGTTGTATAAATGCCGGTTCCGCTCAACAGGAAATCAATGTCAAGATTGTTTTGGAACAACCTCTTATTATAATAATCTACCTGCAAAAACCGACCGTCATAGGGCAGCGCAAAAGCATGTTTACTTTCTCTGATGGCTGTTGCCGAAAGGTGTAGCTGTTGGGGTATTATAATAATGTCTGCATCATATAACACAGCAAGGGGTGTGTTGCAACTATGAATAAGCCGGTTGTTGATGGCCGTGCGGTGAAAAAGGGGGGATTCTGATGATTGAAAAAAATACCTGGTGTGTTCTTTAACGAATTGTGAGGTGTGAGATATTTGATCTGCTTCGATTACGCAGATAACCGTATCGAAATATTTGTTGAGGTAACCAATAACGATCTCCAGGTTTTGCAACCTTGATTCA
>JADZFY010000324.1 GCA_020854215.1 Chitinophagaceae bacterium
ACACCCGGCAGTATGACCAGAGATATCATTTACGAACGCATTGACCTCATTAAACCCAATATGCGGGAGGAGATGATTGAAGACCTGAGAAATCGTACAGGATTGGCAATTCATAAGGTGGATATCATAAGTATTGATCTGATGCAGGATGTGGCCATGGTTAAAGCACATTTTTTCAACGAGGAAACCAACAATCCGGCAGACAAACCAATCTTTTACAGTAAGGAGAGACGCAACGTAATCAGTATCGGAGCAAATCATGCATAGCAACATCGTGAATCACAAGCAACGGACCTCCCGTTAAAGTACAAAATTTACAGCACGCATCCGTTCTGACCGACAAACCATTAAAACTATTGTTATGAACATGACAAAAACAGTTATAGTATCCGTCGTCATCATATTTTTCTATGTATCACCAACAGCGGCACAGGTGTTTGACGACTGGGAAGCAAGGCCCAATATCTCTTTAAAGTATAAAATCAATAAGCGTTGGGCAATAGCTGCCACCTATTATTTGTACATGGATCGCAATATGAGCCACTACGATAAGTCCGTAATTGCTGCTGACCTGTCTTTCAAAGTAAGCTCGTGGATGAAGGCTGGAATAGACTACCGTCACGGAATTGAAAAGGATGGGCATTATCATGATATTCGTTACGCGGTAACCTTCGATCATAACAGCCCTTCCAAACGTTGGAAAATTGCCTATCGTCCGATGGTGCAACAGGAGTTCTCCTCCCTGCGCAAAGAACATCTTGCGGAACACCCTGTAAAATATTACCTGCGTAACCGCATCACTGTAAGTTTTGACGTTACTTCAAAAACAGAGATATACCTCTTCACCGAGAATTACCTGAAATCCACCCAGGGTGATCTTTATTTCCACAGGCAAAAAAGTGCACTCGGAGCCGAATATGAAATCAACGGGCGAAACAAAATAGGCGTACGATTTGAAGTCATCAACAAAAAGAACGGAAAAACCTACGCAAGACCTAATATAAGCTATACGTACACGTTAGGCAGCAGGAAAAAATAGTAACAAATGAGGCGTAACCTATATTGTCTTTTTGAAAGATAATTTTCTAACAGGGTGTCTGACGAATCAGGCGCCCTGTTTGTTTCATACAACATGTTGTACGTTCAACTTCCACCTTATTTCATTTTCCGGGGCAAATGAAATGCCGCATTCGAACTGTGTTGTAAAAAGGAAACAGGGCACCGATCTTTATCCCGACCCGGCAACCTCAAACTAAAACGGATCATCCCCTGCGGAGTGAAAAGGAAATTCTTACTTTTGACGGGTCACCACCGGGCATTAAACAGGAAAGTTAGGCAACGAGTGAAAGTTAACGATGCACCGCAACCGGATGGTACGTTCGCTTAAAGTTTAATCCTGTTTTGAAAGAATGGAAGTAAAGGTGAGTAACGCATAGCACAAATGGACATGGCATCGGATATAAAAGAAAGTTTTGAAGGTATTTTCAGGCAGCACTATCAAAGACTTTGCAGCTACGCTTATACTTTTTTGAAAGACATGGAAGTTAGCGAAGACGTGGTTCAGGAAGTTTTTATTAAAGTATGGGAGAATCAGAAACTGCAAATGGGTAACGATAAGATAAAATTTTACCTGTTTACCGCCGTTCGTAACAATTGCCTCACTCTTCTTCAAAAAAACAAAAAGCATCTTATTCAGGAATTAAAAGACGAGGATGCGGTTGACGAAATACGCCTACGCACAAATGCTGTAGAAAAAACGACGGACCCGAAAACGCTGATCTCAAATGCACTGCAGCAGCTTCCTCCCAAATGCCGGGAAGTATTTATGCTGAGCAGGATAAGCGGGCTTACCTATCAACAAATAGCGGACAGCCTGGGCATATCGGTAAAAACCGTGGAAAACCAAATGGGAAAAGCCATTAGTGTGATGAAAGTATTTGTAAAAGAAAACGGAATTAGCCTCGTGGTGTTGCATTTATTATTATTTGAAGAAAATACTCAGCGAATAATAGGGGTTTGTATCGAAAAATGGTTTTAATTATGAGTATGAGTGGCGACTTAAACATACAGGAAATAATGCTTCGCTATCTCAACGGTGAATCAACCGCGGAAGAAGGCGAGGTATTGCAGCGCTGGATCGGTGAAAGCACCGCTAATAAAGAGGAGTTTGAACTTACCCATCGCCTCTGGAATGATACTGCCGAGGCGGCACTACTATCTGTGGATACCGAAAAAGCCTGGGAAAAGGTAAGGGCAAGAACGATAGAAAAACCGGCACCTGTCCGAAGCCTGTTTTCCTGGAAAAAGGCACTAAGCATTGCCGCATCCGTTTTACTGGTTGCAGGGGCTTTCTATTACTTTTTTCAGTACCCTGCCGTTTCCTGGAGCGTTACACTCGCTGAAAATGGAAACAGACAACTGCTTCTTTCCGATGGTACCCGAATTACGCTGCGAAAGGGTGCCCAACTTTCGTTGCCTAACAACTACGGCAGTGGTGAACGGCAGGTGAAATTAAAGGGGGAAGCATACTTTGAAATAACCCACGATGCTCAAATTCCGTTCTCTGTAGTCACCGACAGGAGTATTGTCCGGGATATTGGAACAGCTTTTCTGTTACAAAGCAGCGGCAGCGTAGATAAAGTAACCGTAATGGAAGGAGAAGTGAGTTTTGCTGAAAAATCATCATCGAACAAGCTCATTACGCTGCGGGCCGGCGAGTCAGCCATATTGGAAAACAAGGGTCCGCAAAAAGAAAAAGCAGATACCAGCAATCTGATGTCGTGGCAATCTGCCGTCCTCATTTTTAACAATACGATGCTTTCAAAAGTTGCTCATGATTTAAGCGACTATTATTCAATAGAGGTTGAGGTTCCGGAAGCACTGCAAACAACACCGGTAACTGCGGAATTTCGTAATGAACCCCTGGAACAGGTGATAAAAGAACTCCGGATGCTTACCGGGCTAAAAGTTGAATTGACAGAAAATAAAGTAGTGTTCACGAAATAAAAAGAACAGGCAGACAATATGCCCTAAATGAGATGATCAGGTAACGGCTTCCTGCAACGGACAAATTGACAAATGAAAACAAAATATATTTTCCTGTTGGTCATTTTTTGTGGTATGGCAGGCATTGGTTTGGCACAAAAGAAACTCATGCAAAGTCCTTATCATCCGGGTGTGCTCCAGGCTTCTGTGGCCGACTATCTGAGAGACCTGAACAGACAAACCGGTATAGTACTGGAATATTCCATCGCTCATTTTGATACCACCAAAATTATTCGTTTAAAAGGCAATGAATCAACGGTAGGTGCTGCACTCCAACAAATACTTCATGGACAATACCTGAAGTTGCTGGAACATAACAATAAAATTATCCTGATGCCCTCTTCCACTCCATTCACTTTGCCTGCACTTTTTCCGGCAAGGTACAGTGTGTACGGATACATTAAAGAAAGCGCAACACAGGAACCCTTGATAAGCGCAACAGTTTACGAACCGTTTAGCGGGAGGGGTGTGGTGAGCAATACCCAGGGATACTTCAATTTTTTATTACCGGAAGGAAACCACACAATTATTGTTTCGTATGGCGGACTGAAAGCGGAAAGGCTCAGTTTAGATTTGCGGGGTAATATTAGAAAGGATATTGCGATGGTAGCGGATAAGGATACGCTCCCTACGATAGTCGTTCAGTCCGGAGTAACAGTAAAAGAAGGTGCGGTAAAGGTCTCCGGTGAGCAGGCGAATACTGAAGGAATGATGAATGAAGACGACCCGCTCCAGTACTTTTATCTTTCTCCGGGGTTGCAGAATGCCTCCTATTCCTTCAACGGGCTTCAGGTAAGAGGTGGAGGTACGGATGAAAACCTGTTTTTGCTGGATGGTAACCCTATTTATAATCCAACGCATCTGCTGGGTGCCATCTCTATTCTGAATCCAACGGTGATAAAATATATGCGTATCTACAAGAGTGATTTTCCTGCACGCCTGGGGGGCTCTCTATCATCTGTTTTGGATGTGTACAGTAAACAGGGTAATTTGAAAAACTGGCAGGGAGAAATAAATGCCGGAATGCTTGCCGCTTCGCTAACGCTCGAAGGTCCGGTGGTAAAAGACCGGGTTGCCCTGATGTTTTCGGGAAGGAAAAACATTCCGCTACCATTTTATAATTCATTGCAGGATGGCGTTCGTTCCGATTTTTATGACGTCCATTTTCGTTTATCCGCTATCGTTAACCCGCGGCACAGCCTGAATGTAAATTTTTATAAAGGAGGCGACCGATTAAGGCATCAGGGGAAATATACCTATAATCTGAATCAATGGGGTAATACTACCGGATCTGCAGGTTGGAATTATGTTCTGGGTAGCAGGTCGTTTATTAATACATCCATTAACTATAGCGAGTACCGCAACCTAAGCAGTTACCAATATTCTCTTTTTGAAAATGACACCGATGCAGATGAAGCCGAAATAGAAACAGACGATGATGATATTGCAGAAGACAGCACTGATGACCTGAGTATAGAAACAAAATATATTGGCACCTATTCCAATATCAAAAACTACAACCTGTCCGCCCATGCAGAAATACATGCTTCGCGCCGGTTAAGACTAAATACTGGAATTAAGGGTTCACAAACCACCATTAAGCCCTTCGATGGCATGGTTACCAACACGCTGGAGGAAGATGAAACCGATTTTGTAAACTTTCACCCCATTCAGTTTGAAGAACTGTCGTTGTATGTTGAAACGGAGTTAAAGCCTTCTACGCGGCTTTTTATAAAACCCGGACTGCACGCAAGTGCCTATCAGCTTAAACAATACCGTACCATTGCGTACCAACCGCGTCTTTTTGTATCGTATCGTATCCGTTCTGCTCACAGACTATATGCATCGTACAGTAAAATGAACCAATTTCTTCACCTCGTAACAAATCCTTATGCCGGGGTAAACCGGGATCTTTGGGTTCCCGCTACCGAAAACCTGCAACCGGAGGAAAGTGAAATCTACAATATTGGATATGATATTCAATTGAAACGTAAATGGCGATTTTCGTTAGAAGGATATTACAAGCTGTTAAAAAATGTTACCAACTATGCCGAAGGCAAAAGCACGTTTATCAACAGCAGCACTTGGGAGCAGAATATTGAGTTGGGCAAAGGCAGAAGCTATGGCACAGAACTGATACTCAAAAAAACGGGACAGCGATTGTCGTGGCAGGCAGGCTATGGCTTATCGTGGAGCTGGCGCCAGTTCTACAGTATCAATAACGGAAGGGAGTTTCCTTATAAGTACGATCGCCGTCACGCCGCACACGCCGGACTTAGCTTTGCGCTTTCTCCAAAAATTGACGTTACCGGGTTGTGGAGTTTTGCCACGGGTAATTTGTATTCGGGAGGGGGACTGGTTTTTTCCGATACATTATTACAAATACCCGAGAATGACCCCATAAATGCTTTTGATTTTATTTATCGTTATGCTCC
>JADZFY010000325.1 GCA_020854215.1 Chitinophagaceae bacterium
CGCTACAACGTCTCTCGCAGGCCTTGTGTACAGCCAGGACGTTGTGTTAGTTTATTCGCCACGTCCCACCAACTTGGTACTTACGCTCAACTTTTATCTATGGGGAGACGTGGCGGAGAAGAAAAGCTGTCAGCGGGTCAACACTCCAGAATCTCCCGGCCAGCAGATGAAAAAAACGACATGTTGATACAATAATACCACATTATCCTCTCCTTGAAGAAGGAAGAATCAATCGGGCGTCTTTTTGAGTGAGAATATCATATACTGTAATATTCTCACTCGGATAATATGCATCTACTTTCCATAAGTAAATATGATTTTCTTTAGGTTTATCAATTATAAATTCTTTAAACATACCATTCCCGGAAGAATCTTTAAAAACAGATATAACATCATTTGTAAGCAAGTTTTTATAAATAAGCTCATATCTAAAGCGTTTATGCGGAGGATTTACCAAATACAAGAAAACAGATATTTTTAAACTATCATCAATTAAATAATATTCGGTAGTAGAAAGGAGAAAGCTGCCCAATTCAACTATTCTGTTGTTTGTATTCCAAAAACAGCTATATAACTCAACGCCCTCGAAATTTGAGAATTTATACAAACTGAAAGTATCTAAAGTTGTGTTGTAAATCGTTAAATCACCTATTGGCCTCCCAAAATAAAAGCTTTGCGATTCTATTAGTTTACCGGTTGAATCATATAGCTTTCTAGCTCCATTTTTTAAATCATTTTCAAAATACGTTTCTTCGCTTTTAATTCCATTGCTGAAAAAAAATTCAGACTTTCCTTCTTTTTTACCGTTGACATAGTTAGTTAAAGAAACCAGATTGCCACCAGAATCATAGGTTCTAATTAAATCATTAAAAATAGTGTCCCCATTCATTAGTTCTATTTTACCCTTAACTATTTCACCATTCCATTGGATTTCTTTTTCAATGTGCTCCTTGCAATTGGTGGAAAATAATAAACTCACAAATGCTACTATATAACTATTTTTCATTTTTTTGCTTTATTCTGTAAAGAGTATCTTCTTTCCCTTCTTGTCCATGATACGATTTTTACTTCTCCGCAGTTTCTCAACGTCAAGCCTTTTGTGCGTGAGCCGGAGGCTGCGAGGCTTAATCATCGCCTCTGTCGATCAAATCTACATTATCTTTATAAACCAGGAGTTTCAATTACAACCTTTGATTCTCCGCCTACCGCAGCGTTCTGCCTACACACATAACCAGGAGGAGAAACACTGCGGAGAATCCTCGCTGTGCGGAGAAAACAAACTCACTCTGCGGAGAACAAAAGATGGTATCGAGCCGGTATTTTTCTTTTAATGCGGTGAATTGAGGGAGGGTTAGATCTTCGTGCCCGAAAAGGCCGTATCGGGGAATGCCGGCGGATTACTCACTTGAACCTGGTGAAAGGACTTGTTGTTATTTCAGCTTAACAGCAGTAAGGCGACAATAGCAAGCGGTAATATCACTTTTATCCTGACAGTTCTGTTCATTTATTAATGGGAGCAACATTTAGTGCATTATTTTCGAATATGCTCAATATCGAACAAGCCGTAGAAGAGTGCGACGCAACTGGGTTTCATAGTAGCAATATCGCTTGGGTCATAATAAAAATTGCATACTAAATACCGTTCCGATTTATAATTTATAGCGTTCATTGCTTTGAAAACTTGCAGAATTTATTTTACAGGGAATTTTTTAGTTATTTCTTTCATTTCAACTTTTGTAAATATCAACTCACCAGATACGATCTTTGATTCATTTGGTTCCAGGCTGCCAAGGCATGGGTCAGCATGTATGCAGGGAATGGCGCTGTTGGAAAGAAAATTTTTCCCCGGTGTCCATTTCAATATTATTTTTCGGTCATCATGTGTCGCGGCGAGCAGGGTGTATGCTGCGTCAATTTTTTGCTTGATCATTCCACCCATTTCCTGGGCCCACCAGTTGTGTTCATCAGGGCAACTGCCCACCTGTGCCATGCGGGCAATGGCGTCCGGATTTTTAACCTCAATATCTGATACCCTGACGGGCTTGCCTTTAATAATTATATAGGTGTTTGAAAAATTATCCGTTTTTTTTGCTGGAAAGCCTTTGAGCAAATGATACTGAAAACAAAAAAGAGGTCTTAAACTGTTTAATGTTTTTTTTGTGTTGTTGGTAATTCGCATTTCAAAAACGGCTTTCTCACCTTCAACCATTGCTTTTACGGAAAAGAATACACCAGGCTCAGTAAGGCTCTCCACTGTATACCAGGCTTCCGAGCTGTCGCTGTTCACCTGCCATACGTTTGCCCGTTTGTCATGATGCCTTGCTATCCCTTTTGTACCGGGCATGTATTCGAGGTGTTCGGGAAGATTTACAAAAACAGATCCTCCATCGGGCCATGGGGGCATTATATTCAGGCCATAAGCCATCCTTAATTCAGGGTCATCAGCATTGGTAGCAGGGTTCACGAAAAACTTTACCGGATTTTCTTTATGTATCCCCAATTGACTGTATGCATTCAAAACGAATAAAACTGTTGTAAGGGAAAACAGGAATATATATTGTATGATCTTTTTGAACTGCATGTAAAAAATTATCTTGCTATAATTATTTTGTATTCAGCACCGCTAACTCCTGCAAGGTTCATTACCCGGAATACAATTTTAGACTTGTCTTTTCTTAAGTCTATTTCAACAGAATCGGGAATATCCTTCCATACTCCATTAGGCAATTCTTTCATTTGATAGGTCTTCAAGTTGGGTGTGGTTGAAGTGAGATGAATTCTTGCCTTGCTTCCTTCGATAAAAACCTTTGATGTAATGGTGTTGGGAGTCCATTCAATTTTGTTCCTGTCGGTAACCAGGTGCAGGAACCGGGTATTATATGCCCAATGTGGTTTTCCGTCCCAAAGCCAGATATGGTTTTTAAAATAATCATCTTCATACATGATGATATCAGCACTGTTATCCGGCTGCCCCGAATAGCTATTGTTATTTTTATTCCAGCTTATCCAGGTATAAACCCTTGCCAGTTGTTTTTTGGTTTTTATATTGTATTCGGGTAAGCCGGCTACGATTATCCTACCCGGCCCTTTTACGAGGGTAATATCTGCGCCTTTGTTTTTTAAATATTCATCTCTTATTTCCAAAGCAGATAACGGTATTCCGTTTTTTTCAAAATGATAATCATACTTAGCGTCAGACATAAACCATTTATGATAGCTGTTGAGCCATGTCTCATCTACAGCATGGTGCCCGCCGCCTACCATGTAATCAACAGGTTCACCGGTATCAACGAGCAGACGCCTGGTTACATAACCATAAGCATTTAAAATCGCATTTTGAACTGCTGAAAAATAGCCACAATGATAGCCATGACCTTTTAGGGCTTCGTCCAGGGTACTCTCAACTGAGCCATTTCCGGAGTAAGGACCGTAATCGTCAATATTTATTTTTTCGTGTATCCAGTGACGCAGCAGGAGTATTCTTTTCAATTCATTTTTTTCACCATGAAAGATTGTGTCAAGTTGATACTTTACTTTAAGCGTTTCAAATTTTGGGTCTGTTAAATTTTCCGAAGAGTCAAAAACTGTATTACTAATAAATGCCGGTTTTCTTGAATTAACAAGTTGAAAGGGCCTGTTTTCCCCGCAACCTGAAACGAACAGAAAGCATATTCCAGCCGCTATTAGTTTCCAATACATAGGCTCTATTATAATAATTTACAAGTTTATGAAATTATTTTACTTTCATAACGGGTGCATTCCGAATTGTCGTTCTAATCGTGGGCCGTGGAGACCTGCCTACCGGTCAGGCAGGCACTGCCCACGGAAGCCGTCCCGGTTTGTGGAGACACAAACCGGCGACAATATGGAATGCATCCTTTCATAAAAGTTCATTTTAATAAATCTATTTTCGGATCGTTTTTATTTCTCTACTCTAAAGATTGTTTCCTGGAAGGGTTTCAGGGATAAGCTGTCGCCGGATATTTTCTCTAAACTCCTCAGGTCCAGTATGGAGCCTGTTTTTTCTTTTCCCTTTAACCTGAAACTCACCGGCTCCGCTTTCAGGTTACTGGCATAAATGAGGTAATCATTGTTTCTTTCCACAGCCCTTACTTCAACGCCGATAATTAAATCTCCATTTTCATCAACTGCCAGCAATGGCCTTCTCAATTTGAGTTTTTCGGTTAATGGGGCAAGCAACAGGTGATAGTCTTCTGTTTTAAGCGGTGAGGCAAGATAGTACAAGCTTCCCTTTCCGATTTTTGAAACGATGATGGCGGGTTTTCCATCCTCAAACCGCCCAATGACATCCTGGCTATCGGCAACAATAGTTTGTACCAATCCGCTTGAGTGCAAGGAAATAGAAACTTTGTTATTTGCGAAAATATCTTTGTCAATGGTTGTAATTTTTTTTGTTACATCGCCATAAACGATCTGCTGTGAAAAGCTTTGGTCATAGTTCTGCACTTTTTCGCCGGTGCCCAGAACAGGAGGCAGCGTAACGTTTTTAATATTTATTCCTAAATCAGCAATTTTATTGTTTTCCTGTGCAAACTGGTTGAACAAAAAAGATTCTGGAATTATGAGCGCAGTGCCGCCTTCATAGATATATTTATTGATGGCAACTACCACGTCGGGCAGCATGAACTTGGCTGCAGGAACAATAAGCAGTTTAAACTTTTTCAGCTTGTTTTCAAGAATTTGTTTTTCACTTACAAACCCCACCCTGCAACCCAGAAACCTGGAACCTTCCCATACTGAAAAAACTGCATCAATATATGGGGTGCGGCCGGACTGCACCTGCCCGGGCGGAACCTGCAGGCTGCTTGTTTTCGAATAGAGGATCGCAATTTCAGGATCAGCCTTTGTAAATTCTGCTATTTCAGCGCCGAGGCGTCTTACATCAAGCCCGAGGCGCAATACTTCAGCAACATCTTCAAGCGAAGTGTATTTGCTGTGCGGAATGGATCCCTGGTTCATGGATGGAAATTCTTTATTGGGAAAAGCCGCCCACCAGAATTTTGAGATATCGGCTTTACCATGCAAAAACTGTAACAGGATACCATGTGTGCCCCATCCCATTTCCGGGTCAAACATCACTTTCTTTTTCTCATTCAGCGATAACAGCAAGTCGGAATAAATGGGTGAGGAACCGGATTCATTAACAATCACATCATCCACCTCATTAATGATCATCTCCTCGTCAATTCCCGATATGGTATTGGAAGAACTAAGCATAGAAAACGTACCTCCTGCACAGATAGGAACAGAGGTGTCATATTTTTGCATTTCCGCCTTTACCCATTTTAGGTAGTCGGTAAACCGGCGGATATTAAAGATTGCCCAATCGTACCAGGCCGCCCGGTTTACATTATCAACAGGTTTACCATTAAGTGTTGGAGGCGCCGTTATTTCTGCAAATGATTTATAATTTGTTTTCCAGTTCTGATCAATAACCGAAATACTGGTATATTTTTTTTTCAACCAGTTACGGAACATTTGCTGGCTCCTGTCGCAGTAACATATATACGACAATTCGTAGCCCATAATATTATAGATAAGGTTTGGGTTTTCCTTCCACTCTTTGTGATGAATTTTAATGTACTCCTGCACCGCCTCCCGGATATGCGGACTTTCAAGACAGATCACCACATTTTCTTTTTTTCCGCCCATTGCCCAACGGTCTTTAATCAGGTGGCCGCACCAGCCATCCCAGCCCACCCTTTTTGTATCGGGATATTTATGAAAAGCTTTATACACCGGGGAGCTTTCAATATCGTATCGGGAACCGCCCCCAACCGTAAAGCTTTCCATGAGGTGGTCATTGGCAGCAAAATATTCAGTAAGCGGTCCTTTATTTTGAATGCCGAGCATGGAAAACAGGATTACCGGTTTGCCTTGCTTATCTCTCATGTAGCCGTCCTTTGGAATCAGCTCTTTCAGATTGGGAAAGGGAGGAATATCCAGTCCCTGGTATTGATCTAAAGTAGTGCCGAAGTCTTCCGGGGCTTTGCCCAATATGCCAGTACGGTGTGCCAGTAGTTTATCTTCGATTTCTTTCCTGGCTTTGTTGCAGGATTGAATTACATAAGATAAGATTTCTTTTTCATCGTCTTCGTTTTGAAACCATACCAGTTTGCTCCTGATGCCAATACCTACATCAGCAGTAATCAATGCAATTTTTTGGTAAAACGTTTGCATCCCCTGCATCTCGGCAACCCGCAATGTTTTTTCAAGAGATTCCACTGCTTCATTTGCCAGTTGCCGCATTTTTTTTATTTCGGAGCTAATTACCAGTTTATCTTCAGGCCCCGCCAGCGTGGGATATACATAACGGTTATCAATCACCACACGGCAACTTGCCGGATCAATCAATGAGGCGGTTTGTTTGGTTTCTTCTCCTGCGGTGAGGCGTATGTTGTCAATATAAAACGGATGATCAGTGGGACTGAATGAAAACCTCAGCTTCCTGGTTTTGCCGAGAGCCAAAGGGCGGTTACCTTCTTCCACCATTACATGGTCAAGCATAAACTCAAAATGGTTCCAGCCTTTGGTTAAAAAAAGTTTGCCATTTCCAATATATCGCTGACCATTTTTGTCAGCCTCGTTATCATCCGGCGCCAGGTCGTCAAAAATTTCAATGGTTCCAAAATAAAGTCCTGAAGAAGGATTGTAGATATCAAACTTCAAACAGTCATAACCTGTCCAGTTTTTGAGAATGTTTTCGTTTTCGGCCAAAAAGGGTTGCCATCCTTTTGCCAATAAACAAAGACCGGTTTTGCCATTCGATGGGAACTTGTCGGAAAGGGAAACATTGCCTTTCCAGTTTTTAAGTGTTGATGGGTTTTCAAAATCATCAATAACCAATGCTTTGTTCTCTAAAGGGTTTAATTGAGCAGGTGACGATGAAGATTGCGCCTCCAGACGATTCAGCGTTACTGAGATTAAAACAATTGCCCCTAAAAAACTTCTTGCTTTCATGACTTTTTCTATGGCTTAATGGTGATTTGTGTTGTTATTGTTTGATCGTTTTTAAAGCATTATTTATTCCTGCTGCCTGTATTCAGTTGTAATAAAAAATTGTTGTAAAAACTTTTTGCTTTTTCGAGCCGTTCTAAAATACCTTTATTTGGATTTGGCTTAGTTCTCCGCAGTCTCAACGCCAAGCCTTTTGTGCGTGAGCCGGAGGCTGCGAGGCATAATCATCGCCTCTGTCCATCAAATCTACATCATCTTTACAAACCAGGAGTTTCAATTACAACCTTTGATTCTCCGCCTACCGCAGCGTTCTGCCTACACATGGCTAGGAGGAGAAACACTGCGGAGAATCCTCGCTGTGCGGAGAACAAAAACTCTAAGGATAGCTGGGGGGCAAAGGCACAAGCGAGACGCTTGCGCCTGGTGTGGGGAATCCTCGCTATGCGAAGAACAAAAACTCACTCTGCGGAGAACAAAAAGTTTCGTTACCAATGAATTTGTTTTGAGGGCACAAACTCACAGATTACAATTTCGTCTTTGTAAAGAATATATGCTACCGTATATTTTTTGTATGTAACGCAGCGATAATGCAGTTTTTTCCATAACGGATAAATACAGGGGCGGTGTTCAATTCTTTCATCAGCAAGACCGGCACAGAATTCAAAAACCCCATCAACAAATTTTTTCGCAGTTTGTGACATACCCTTACCTTCAATAAAGTAAGCGGCTTCGGCCACGCCATCGGTTGCAGGATCAAGGATTGTTACTTTCCTTTTGCCCATTTGTCAATGAGTTTGTAGGCTCTTCTCTTTCCTTCGGCCAGCGAACGCTTTCTAACTGGTTTGTTTTTCTTAGCTGCTTTTAACTGTAATACTTCAAAGTCCTTTTCCAGCAGCAGCACGTATTTTTTTTTGTCAATTACTATTTGTGTCATGGATTAAAGGTACAAACTTATTTAGCTTAATTAAAGGCAGGCGTGGTGGAGCAGTTAATTTAATTTCGGTTATCAGCTGAGGCCTCAATTCCGGACCTTGTGCGCAGGCTGGACTGCGAGGCAAAATCATCGCCTCTGTCCATCAAATCTACATCATCTTTACAAACCAGGAGTTTCAATTACAACCTTTGATTCTCCGCCTGCCGCAGCGTTCTGCCTACACACATAACCAGGAGGAGAAACACTGCGGAGAATCCTCGCTATGCGGAGAACAAAAGCTCACTCTGCGGAGAACAAAATTGCAGCGGCTTCTTTCTGGCTATTCTTTATTTGCAAATCAAGTAACACGTAAGCACTGGTCTGGCTGTGTTGCAATGCCTTTGCTACAAGACCAGCGCCAGTGCGGGAGGTCTTTGTTTGCGGGAGGAGGCTATATCAAAAATTACAAGTGCAATTATTGCAAAATAAGTAATGCTAAGGCAACAGGTCAGCTATTACACAAAGCCAATGTTAGCAGACCTGCGCCAGAGTGGGGGACTGCTACCTAGTTATTTTTAGCATGCATTATGCCGTTAGTTTATATGCTTTTACCTTTTAGGAGATCAATATATTCTGTTAAAATACTTCAAACACAATCGAAGTTCTTTTGCTTCTTTTAATAGTTTCCGCTCTAAGTCATTCTTTGCATTGTACTTGGCAAAATATCCAGCATTAGAATTGATTTCTTCTCTGCTGGCTGTCGCCATTACCAACCTATTAAGTTGTTTTAAATGTAGCGTTCTTGTTTTATCGTCATAGTCTGGCATTGTTCCATTCTTCAGCATAAAAACAATGACCTCCAAATGGTCTTCTATGTTTTCGTATGAAATGGAAATTATCCTTTCTTTATCCTTAAACTCAACATCGTAAAAAGCATTACCATTAATTGTTTCATTTGTTTTGCTAAAACCAAATTCAGTTTCAAGAAATGAGTAATATAATTTTACTGTTTCAATAAATTCGAAATCTTCTACCATTACTTAATAATTTGAAATGCATCAGGATGAAGTTTTAAATAATTCTTCATCATATTTTGTTCCACACCCACACTGGCGCAGGTTTGGTAGCATTGCTATGTGCTCAGCCAGACCTGTGCCTTGCTATTACTAAGTTTTCGTCAATATACAGTCACTATTTCCAATAATCCTTTCTTGTTTTTTGTATAATAATC
>JADZFY010000326.1 GCA_020854215.1 Chitinophagaceae bacterium
AATCGTTGGCTAAATTTACCAGGTTCCCAAAGATAATGGGGTCTATAAGAGAAAAGCCGATATTCATAGAAGTGAGTAACAGCACCAGGAATACCAGCCATTTAAACGGCTTCAGATAAGTGAAAAGAATTTTCATACTTAAAAGTAATAAGAGATTGTCGCTAGTAAAGGCATAGAACATCAAATAATGTACAAGTTTTTTAGGGTGACAGGATGGCTGGGAAATTTGAAAATGTGGTAGATTGAAGGTTTGAGAACGGGGAGGTGGAATTCGCTGAATTTTTGGTATGCCATTAACAAAGCCCGAATGGGAAGAGCGGGTGCGTATAAAAAAAGCCTCCGCCCGTATTGGGCGGAGGAATCTTTTTAATCAAGCCTTCTATGAATAGACAGCTTTTCAGGATTGGACTTTAGGGGTTAACTCGTAATAATTAATAACTTCTAATACATTGTCCAAAGGTTTGTGGTTCTAAGGTCAGCGATATTGGATTTGAATCGGGGCGGTTTTTCAGGTCAGAACATTGGATTTTGAAAATAAACTTTTGGTTTCGGGAACATGGTCATTTCATCGGATAGTGGTTTTATGGATTCTTCTATGGATATTGGGTTAGTACTATTGGTAAATGATAAAAGTAAAGTTGATTGATATTGGATTTTATTCTACACTTTTCAAAGGATTTGGAATTCAATTTTTTTAGGACGGTTTTCAGGACTTTATTGGACGGTTGAGGCGTAGCTTCCTCATCAATCAACTTCAAAACAAAAATACTAACCAGTTATCCACTTTGCAAGAGCGCTTTTCCCCAATTTTTTGCGCATGTTTTTTACTGACAGGTACGTAAAAAGACTTCTTATTTTGATAGTAATAATACTAATATGATTTTGGTGAAACCACCCAATTTCATCTACATGGAGTAGGGGGATACGTTGTGAGTTGGGCTCAAATGCAATCCAGTCCTTAGATTAAGCTGGTATCTGTTTTTAGAAGCCGGAAGGGAGTCTTTGTTAGGGTTTGGTTAAAGATTGGATGATATCATATTTTGTTACAATGTGTAAATCTCCCGATTCGTCCCGACTGAGTATTGCACCGTTGTCTTTGTTAATAAGCTTACCCAAGTGTTCCACAGGAGTTTCGATGGAAACTAACGGATACGCGGGCTCCATTACCGTTTGTAGCGCGGTAGATTTGATATCGGGTGATTCGAATATTTTACCAAACAAACCGCTTTCAGAAACTGAACCTATCGGTTCTCCATCTTTTACTACGGGAAGGTTTTCAATATCATATTTTTTCATCAGTCCAAAGGCTTCTGCCACGGTTTGATTGGGAGAAACGGTTAAAATGGGCTGATTTCCTTTACCGGTGATTATATCTTTTATCGTCTTAACCTCAATAAATCCACGTTCCAGCATCCATTGGTCATTATAGATCTTACCTACATACCGGCTTCCGTGATCGTGAAATATGCAAACTACCAAATCGCCGTCTTTCAGGTTTTTCCTGAGTTGGAACAGCCCCTGAAGGCAACTGCCTGCACTGTAACCACAAAAAAGCCCTTCTTCTTTCGCAAGTCGTCTGGCCATCAGCGCACCGTCTTTGTCGGTAACCTGCTCAAAATGATCAATAACAGTCATGTCAAAATTGGCCGGAACAAAGTCCTCCCCAAAGCCCTCCGAGATATACGGATGTACTTCTTCCATGTCAATTTCACCCGTACGAAAATATTTCGTAAGCAATGACCCGTACACGTCTATCGCCCAGACTTTAATATCCGGATTTTTTTCTTTGAGAAACATGGCAGTACCCGTAACCGTTCCGCCGGTACCGGCCGTACAAACAAGATGAGTTATTTTGCCGTCTGTTTGTTTCCATATTTCCGGACCTGTAGTTTCGTAGTGTGCAATGCGGTTGGCAAGGTTATCGTACTGATTGCATAAAAACGAATCAGGTATTTCTTTCGATAGTCTTTTCGCTACGGAATAATAACTTCTGGGGTCATCCGGTTCTACGTTAGTAGGGCAAACAATAACTTCGGCACCCACTGCCTTGAGTATGTCAAACTTTTCTTTGGATTGTTTATCTGTTGAAGTAAATATGCACTTGTAACCCTTAACGCTGGCCGCCAATGCAAGTCCCATTCCCGTGTTTCCGGAAGTACATTCAATGATTGTGCCTCCGGGTTTTAATTTGCCTTCTTTTTCAGCCACTTCTATCATCTTGAGCGCCATCCGGTCTTTGATAGAATTGCCCGGATTAAAATAATCTACTTTTGCCGCCACCACACACGGAAAGTCGCGCGTAATTTTATTTAATCTGATCAATGGAGTATTGCCAATCGTTTCTAATATGTTATTGCGAATGTCCATGCCTTATTTTTCTGATAGGGTAAAGTTAAAATTAAATCCTAAGCCACAGCGTTTGGAATACAGGCAAAATGTAAATGAAAATAAAAAGTATGCCTGCCGTGGCAGGTTGAAAAAGTTTGTAGCAACAAGCAATTTAAAATTTCAAATGGAAATTAACTTCAAAATAAAACCCACTCCTTGAGTGCGCGATATGGGCGGTTATTTTTCAAGAATTTCGAGTGCTTTCATCACCATTGGGTCGTTCACATTATTCACTTCAAAAAATCCTTCGTTCCGCCATTGCTGCCGGGCAAACATACTCTTCAGGCGCCGCTCTATATAGAGCTTGTCCGCGTCCGGGAGTGCATTAACAGAAACACTATCCTGCGAAGCAAAAGTGAAAAATGCATCCCATATGGGTTTATTTATATTAAAATCTTTTTCAAATTGCGAAGGGGTTGTAAATTTTTTGAAGAAATCCAGGTGGTTGACGTAATAACGATACACGAAGTTGCCAATGGTGTTTCGTGCATAAAGACGGGCAATTTTATTGCTAATGCCGGTGGTATCCATGGCAACAAAGATATCGGGAGTAATTCCTCCTCCACCGTACAGTAATTTTCCTTTGGCGGTGTGATATATCTGTTCTGTTACCAGTTTATTACTATCAGCGTTAATCATAGCGCCGTTGTGGTAGCGGTTATACAAATCTTCGTTATAGGTTTCAATTCCTTTGTCGTATGGTTTTTGAATTGATCTGCCTAAAGGAGTATAGTACCTGGCAATGGTTAAACGCAAGGCAGATCCATCGTTCAGGCTGTATTGTTCCTGTACCAGTCCTTTTCCAAAGGTTCTGCGGCCAATTACCTCGGCGCGGTCCCAGTCTTGCAACGCCCCGGTTAACACCTCGCTGGCAGAAGCGGAACCTTCATCAACCAGCACAACGAGCTTCCCTTTTTCAAAGATGCCGCTCCTTCTGGCGCGGAATTCCTGTTTTTTGATATGAGAACCCTGTGTGTAAACGATCAGCTTATTGTCATCTAAAAATTCATCTGCAATCTCTACAGATTCCTGCAATATGCCACCTCCGTTGCCCCGCAAATCGAGAATCAGTTTTTGCAAACCGGCTTCTTTTAATTTTTGAATAGCTTCCATAAACTCTTCATAGGTAGTTTCCGAAAACTTATTCAGGCGAATATATCCTGTACCCGGTGCAATCATATAACCGGCATCCAGGGAATACAGCGGTATAATTCCACGCGTAATGGTAAAATTCATTGTTTGCGTGCCTCGCAGCATAGTTACGTTAACCGTAGATCCGCCTAAACCCCGCAACATATGTTTTACCGCTTCCGCGTCTATCTTATTTCCTGCTACGGCAGAATCTGCTATTTTCAGGAACTTGTCGCCGGCTTGTAACCCGGCCCGTTCCGAGGGTCCTCCTTTGAGTACTGTAATTACATTGATGGTATCATTGAATATATTAAACTCAATGCCAATGCCTTCAAATTTTCCGGCCAAATCTTCATTGATTTCCTGTAAATCCGTTGCGGGAATAAAAATGGAATGTGGATCCAGATGGTTCAGCATTTCCTCAATAGCCGCGTCGGCAAGACTGTCTGTTTGTATGGAGTCAACATATCGTTTTGAAATCAGGTCAATCACTTCCTGTACTGTTCCCTTCCGGTCTGCAGAAAAAAGCCGGGCAGTTGCCGGCATTTTTTCTTTCATCTTATACCCTAAAAACATCCCTCCAATCATTACAATAGAGAAGATCAACGGTAGCCAGAGCTTCAATTTATTATTACCCATCCGTCTGTATTTGTATATTATCTTTGACTTTCTGAGCACGAATTTCACGAAATAAGTTCAATTAAAGATGTCATCTGTAAAATTGATTGCCGATAGCGGAGCCACTAAAGCCGAATGGTGCCTGCTGGACGGGAAGAAAACAAAAACAGTTTTTACACAGGGGATCAGCCCCTATTTTTTAGACGCGACCCAGATTTCCGAAATATTACAAAAAGAACTTCTTCCGCACCTTAAACAAGCCAGCGTAGATGAAGTGCACTATTATGGAACAGGTTGCATAAACGCCAATAATAACCGGATTGTAAAACAGGCTATCCGGCAGGTTTTTCAAGACCTGTCTGTGGTAGAAGTAACACATGATGTGATGGCCGCTGCCCGTGCTTTGTATGGAAACAGCAAGGGTATTGCCTGTATTTTGGGCACCGGTTCCAGCTCCTGTTATTATAACGGAAAGAACATCGCGATCAATCGGCCCGGTTTAGGCTACGTGCTGGGTGATGAGGGTAGTGGTGCGTATCTCGGCCGTAAGGTGCTTCAATATTTTATGTATCAAACCTTTGATGAAGAATTAACCGGACGATTTCAAATCAAATACAACTTAGACAATACGGCTATTTTAGAAAATGTTTATAAAAAGCCGCTGGCTAATCGTTATCTGGCTTCCTTCACTCCGTTTTTGTCTGAAAACCGGGGACATTATATGATTGAAAATATTATCGAAGACGGACTCAATGATTTTTTCTTTCATCATATTTGTAAGTTCCGGGAGAGCTGGAACATGCCGATCAGCTTTGTGGGTGGTATCTCCTTTCATTTTCAGGATGTGCTGAAAGAACTTTGCCGGATGTATGAATTTACTCTGGGAAAAATATTGAAAAATCCGATGGAAGGATTAGTTTCCTATCACCGACTTTAAAATTGGCACCGGTTTATTTGCAGTTGGATTTAGCATTATCATTCAAAATTCGTTTATGGCTTCTTTCACGAAAATTACGGAACAGCCTTCTCCATACCGGCACCTCGAAGCAATGCCCGTTTCTGAAATTCTTACACATATTAACAATGAAGACAAAACGGTACCCTATGCCATTGAAAAAGCTATACCACAAATTGAAAAGCTGGTGCTGGCTGCTGTAGATAAAATGCTTGCCGGTGGCAG
>JADZFY010000327.1 GCA_020854215.1 Chitinophagaceae bacterium
ACAAGATTGCATTGATAGTAATTTCGGGCTTTGTACTCGGATTTATTACCACTTGGATTATCCGGACACGAAATGAAAAAAAATATCTGAAAATTTTAGCCAGGGTGAGTGAAAATGCCAACTAATTTACGGATGATGGGGGCATTTGCAGATGCATGTTTATCACCGGAAGCCAATCAATAGTATGAAAATTTTGCAGACGGCAGAAAGAGTTTCACAAGTTGATCACTCTGATAATTACGTATTCCAACGCTCCCTGCTGGCTTACCTCGAAGCCGCCAGGCTGGTTTCGGGAAAAGTGCTGGAAATTGGAACCGGGAGCGGCTATGGCGTTAGTATTATTGCGCCACATGCCAGTGAGTTTGTAACGATTGATAAATACCAAACGGGCATCCCGACGGAGACGAGCACCAACGCAGAACACGTAAAGTTTTTACAAATGACCGTTCCGCCGTTGGAGGGAATTCCATCCGATACATTTGACTACGTAATCACATTTCAGGTGATCGAGCATATACAAAGGGATGATATTTTTTTACAGGAAATTAAACGGGTATTAAAAAGTAACGGAAAAATTATTGTTACTACACCCAATAAAAAAATGTCGCTAACACGAAATCCCTGGCATGTGCGGGAATATACAGTGCACGAACTTGAACAGTTATTACTCACGTATTTTCAAAATGTGCAGCCGTTAGGAGTGTTCGGTAATGAGGCGATTATGGATTACTATGCTAAAAACAGGGCTTCGGTTAAAAGGATAACCCGCTTTGATATTTTTGATTTGCAGCATCGCCTGCCCCGAAGGTTGCTACAAATACCTTACGACATTCTGAATCGCATCAATAGAAAAAAGTTGCTGAATAGTAATGAGGACTTAGTAACCGGAATCACCCACGAAGATTATCATGTTGCGGCGGCTAATGATAATTGTTTCGACCTTTTTTATATTGCAGAAAAAGTCTGACAGGGAATATCCAAAAAAAAGCCGTTTCGGTTATCGAAACGGTCTTCTTCATTTAACATGGGTTAGGAAACGACTGGATCTACCGTCCAAAGTATTTATTCACCGCTTCAATGCGATTGTTGACGTGCAATTTTTCATAGATGTGGTAAACGTGTTTGCGAACCGTTTCCTGGGCAATACCCAACTTGGATGAAATTTCTTTATACAGTAACCCTTTCGCCAATAATTCCAAAATTTCATGCTCGCGATTGGATAAGCTGTCCAAACGTCCGGATGAGGGGCTTCTTTCCTGAAAAGCCATTACCACTTTTCTTGCGATCTGGCTGCTCATGGGAGCACCTCCCTCGGCTAATTCACGAATAGACTCCAATAATTTACCCGGAGCCGTTTTCTTGAGAATATAACCATTGGCGCCCGCCGCAAGAGCCTCAAATATTTTTTCATCCTCCTCATAAACCGTACACATCATAAATAAAATCTCCGGATGTTTAGCTTTTAACTCTCTTACGCAATCTATACCGCTCATGCCACCTAAATTAATATCCATCAGCACAACATTCGGTTTGAGTGAAGGAATGCCTGCAATCGCATTCTCTGCACTGATAAACGATCCTCTGAACTCGTAACCTTCTGCCATCATAATAATTTGTTCCAGCGCCTGCCGTATATCATTATTGTCTTCTACTATGCAAACAGAAATCATGTCGTTGAAAAATAGATAGCTTACAAAGTTAATGGTTAATC
Organism: Chitinophagaceae bacterium; assembly: GCA_020854215.1. Lineage (GTDB taxonomy): Bacteria > Bacteroidota > Bacteroidia > Chitinophagales > Chitinophagaceae > Agriterribacter. The sequence goes on from JADZFY010000327.1 coordinate 1,712, forward strand.
ATGTAAATATCCCTACCCTAAACCGGGTACGATTGAAGCGGAATTTGCATTGCAATTGTGGTTCCGTTTTTGTTAGTGATGGTACAAAACCCGCCAATGGCAGCAATCCGGTCCTGTATATTCTGAAGCCCGTTTTTGTGTTGAGCAATGTTGGATGGATTGAAGCCAATGCCATTGTCTGATATTGTGATTGTGAAATCTCCCCCAACGCTAAAATTAACATGCACAACCGTTGCCTGTGAATGTTTTACAATATTATGCATCGCTTCTTTTGAACAGAGCAGAAGATTTCGGCGTACTTTTCCGTTGACGTTAATTTCGGGGATATTTTCCGGCGTTGAAATGTGCAACTGGATTGACATGGGTTCAAAATACTCCACGGTAAAATGCCGTAGAAAAGACAATAAATTGGGCAGCGTGTCATTTTTTGAGTTCAGCGACCACACAATCTCATTCATTTTGTCAATCAGGATATTGGACGTGGCAGAGATTTTCTCAAGCTCCTTATCGGAGGGTTGAACATTTTTAGTCTTGGCAATTTCGCTCAGCAGACGTATGGAAGTAAGGCCCGATCCAATATCATCATGTATTTCCTGCGATATGCGGTTTCGCTCTTTTTCTTTCGCATTGAAAATAGCTTTTTGTTGCTCCAGTTCGGTTCTTTCATTTTTCAGTTTTAGCTGCTCCAGTTCGCGTATCTGTAAATCATTTTCATTCTTGGTTCGGAATACAATCGCTTCCATAAAAAATCGCATTTGAATCAAAATACCGGCGGTAAAAGCCAATAATGCAATTTCCTGATGATTGATGTAGGTGCTTTTGTAAATACTAATTACATCCGCGTACAAAGCAAACAAAAATAAAAGAATGGATATCAAAGACCCTACGGCGATATATCTGCTTTCTCTTGTCTTGATATGTTTTGTTATGGCAGCGATGAGTAAAATAAAATAAGGAAGAATAAACAGTCGTAAAATGTTAAACGACGCTGTTCCGGCAATGTGATATTTGTTGGTATAGGTGAGGGGAACATTGATGATTAAAAAGAGTATCTGAAGCAGAACGATAATGCGGAAATACTTATATATCCTCGGTAGGGTATGGTGAATTTGAAGGAAGGAAATGACAAAAACCAGGATAGCAATACTTCCGCCGATTTGCAAGATCTGTTGTCTTGCATCGAAAAACAACCAATACGAACTGCTGAAAATAAAGTTGTCGAAAATCCTTAGAAAGAAATAGATCAGGTAACACAACAGCGCAAGTGTGTAAAAAAGGTAATTGCTATCAAATGTTTTGATATAGAAGGAGGCAAACGAAAAAAATAAGCTGAACATTATACCCAACAACAGCAAGGATATAAATATGTAAATTCTATTGGGCTGAAGAAAATATTCAAATGTAAAAGTGGTGAGTTCATCGGGTATTATTATTATCGGGTCAAAAAGGCGCTGATTATAAAGGGTACTCTTCGCACGGATAAAAAAGATTTTACTTTCTCCGGGCTTAACGGTAAAATATGCGTAAGGTAATTCGTTAAAAATGGCATAGGAAAAGGCAGCGGCCTGGTTGTTCAGTGTTATTATCTTTCCGGTACTGTCGTCGTATTCGTACATCGTGTACTGCTGGGCCTTTCCCAGGTAAAGCCAGAAAGTATCCTGCT
>JADZFY010000328.1 GCA_020854215.1 Chitinophagaceae bacterium
AACAAACAAGTATAAGGCAAACAGGTAACAGCTCAAGTATCAAATAAGCGCTGATAGGCGAAGCCTTGCCCAGCGTTTTCAAGCCTATCAAAGCTGGGTAAATTAATTTACTCGCAGAATCGCTGCCCGTTGGGATATAATATCGGTAGATACAAAATATCCCGTTATCGCAACGACCAAAAATCCCGTAGGGATGTAACCATTACATTACGGCAACAGTATGGCGGTACATATTTTTTGAATTCGGATTCAATAAGCCGGCAGTATTAAACGGTGCTATTCTTTGTCTTACCGTGTTGGTAAACTGTGCGATATGCTTTGACGATATGGTGTCTTGTTCCGTTAGCTTCAACAAATCGTTATAGGTAGCGTGAACTATCTGTTGTACATCTAAATTATCCGCATCAAGAAAATATCCAACGGGCTGATGATTCAACCGCCGTTGCTCATACAAGATCGTACAGGTAAAATACATCATAGACCAGGCATTGAACAGTGGGAAGTTTTGCATGGTTTTATAACACCCGGCAACGAGTTTGTCAATGAGTTTAAGTTCTTCAAAACAACGGTACTCGTATTGCTGCAACTGGTCGTAAAGCGGTTCGCCAAACCCTTTGTTTTCAGAAAGTGCTTTTACGATCCGTTCAATACCCGCCAGCGACCACGCAATGCCTGAACTGAAAAGCGGATCAACAAACCCAATACTGTGCGGCATTGCCAGCCACCCTTCACCATAACCATGATCCAGCTTTCGCTGGAGCCTTCCCGATTGTATTATCCGTCCGGGTTGTTGCGCAAGTGATCCACACGAAAGAATCTGGTCAATATCCGGATACCTGTTTCTTATGGTATTCCATATCTCTGCCGTTGTCATCTTTTGAAAGGACGGATTTTCCCCGTTCAGGGCAAAGCCCCAACTGGTTCGGTTATTATTAAAACGAAGCGCCCAAGCCCACCCCTCATCCAGTATATGGTGCAATGCAGAATTATCGGGGTCATGGGGATAATCATTTGACGAAATATTTTTTTGCTCCAGTAGGGATGACCATCGCGGGAGCTGATCAAAATGGGAGAACACGGCAAACGAATTAGTGAGAAAACCCGCCGCCGACGATTGCACGCCAAACAATTGATCAGCCAGAATGCCACTTCCGGTAGCATCAATAAAAAAGGAAGCTTGAGCAGAGGATACGGTACCCTGCCGGCTCATCTTGAACAACCATTGATTGTTGGTTCTTGTCGCTGATATAATCCCGGTATTGTCAAAATAATCAATGCCGTACTGTTGTATTTTATTTACCAGGAATCCATCAAAATTCGCACGCAGCCAGTTGGTGTCCGACATACTATCACTAACACTTGCCGCAACAAGCAGTTCATTGGAATGGTCAGCATCTGTATAAAATGTTTTTCCAGGATGATGCTTAAAATAGCTGAAACCTCTTTTGATGCCGCAAACAATTTCAGGATGAGATTGCTGCCAACTGCCGTATCTCGAAAAATCGTATAACCAGGGTAAATCGTATTGTGCCGACAGCGAACGCAGGATCATGTCTGCGATAGGAGTGGAGGATTCGCCGATTGCAAAACGCGGATGCATTCCTTTTTCAATAACACAAACGGTAAAGCCGCTGCGCTGCAAAGCAAGTGCTGTAATTGTTCCTGAAAACCCGGCGCCGGCAATTACTATATCGTAATGATTGGGATGACTATTCATATTTGTTTCTACAGGTACAGGGGATGTTGTTTATTATCTGCTGGCTGAGATTCATGTTTTCAAGCCGTTTTTTTCTCTTCTCAAAACAATAGGAGCATTCCGAAAGAAAGCTGATATCCCAGGTGTCTGCAAAAACCTGTCCCCGCTGCATCAACAGCGCTTTATCGAAAACTTCTTCGAGCATATCCAACGAAGGCGGTGTGTACACCTTGTTTTTCCACAATAGCTCCATTATGCCATTTCCCGGCCTTACCGGAATAACCGTGCAACGAACAACGCCACAGTTAAATGCAAATTGGATGGTTTTAAGTGTCCAATCCACGCTTTCACGAGGGTTGACGATATAGGGAGGATTGAGGAGTACAAAGGCCCTTGTATCCATATTATGCTGTTGCAAAAATGCCGATGCCCGTTTAAAGTCTTCAGGTGTGATTTGTTTGTTGAGTTTCGGTAGCGATGCAGGATGAATCGTTTCTAATCCCATGGCTATTTCCAGTTTCCCGTTGAGCAGTTTGCTAAATTCGATACAGGAATGATTGCAGAGATGAGGGTGGTTTTCTACAATTATCCTTTTATAACTCTTAAGCCGGCCGGCAATTGCAGGGTAATCAGCGGGAGCGATTGCTTTCGTATCAAAAAAGTTGCCGTTATTGTACAGTTTAATTGCATCAGCAGCCGGTAATCGTTTCAGGGCATAATCAATCTGTTGTAAAATGGCATTTTCAGGAAGCGGTTCATCCAGCGTGTTCTTCCACAAATCACACATCAGGCATGTGTATGTACATTCTTTGCTGGTAAGAAAGATGGTATTAACGGTTTCAACGGACCCCGTCAAACCGGGCTCCTGCTCATGCAAAAAATGATAGGGAACAAACGGGTCTAACCTGTTTTTGGAAGAGCGATGTTCAATAATCGTGCGGCGGTCGTAACCATCAGGCATAGAGCGAATGGAAATAGGTTCTGTAATCTTTCTCATTTTTGGCAAAAAGCCCCGAAAACGCTGCCGGTGGCACGGCGCCAGCCTGAAATCTTCGCTTTTCAAAAACGGGCATATCAAAGCCTGTTACTGCTTTTATCCCGCGGCTTACCACTTCACCTTTTAATGCGTACAGCGCCTCTTCATTCCAGTTGGTGAGGGCTATAAATGGAATACCTTCCGCTACTTCAATTACATTGGGCAAAGCGTAAGGGCTGAACCCTTTGAATCCATACTTTCGGGCCGGTGCATAAGTGCGCACATGACCCCGGCTTTGTCCGCCGGAATATGTAAGCGAATGCTTTATTTTATCAACACCCCATCCTTCCTGGTACAGCATCATATTATTCAATACACTGCGTATCGTTAACTCCGGGTTGGATGCTATGGGATAATCTTTCAGGTTCTCGTCGCCGCCTTCTCCATCGGCCAGATACTCCCAATCGGGGTACAGTTCACGTACCTGCCTGCAAAGTGCCAGCGACATCGTTGCCGATTCCAGATCAAGTGTTTTATAATCTTCAATAACTGCGATAGCATCTTTATAATTAACGGCCGATAATGGTGCATCAATTACCTCAAGAAAAAGAGATAAGCCTAATTGATCTAAAAAGGAATAGGCTTGTTCAGCATCGGCGCCGCCATTTACCGAAAGGGTAAAGGCTTTGAGACGTTGCGGCGACATTCCCAGTTTTAGCAGCGTATGATACAACACTAAAAAAACGGAGCCACTGTCTATACCACCGGAAAACAAAACACCAACCGGCGCCTCCTTCGGAATAGACAAAAGCCATTTCTCACATTCATGGGATAACGTTTCAATATATTTTTTCCCGATCGCATTGATATCTTCCGGAAGGGCGTTTCGTTTAGGCTCAAAAAACCGGGTATAACCCGGATTGGGATCGGGGCATCCGATAACATCAATGCGCACGATATAATGTGCAGGTACCATCCGGGTATAAGAAGGATGAAATTGTTTATGCAACCCCTTTTGCTTCAGAAATTCGAAAATCTCATCCATTCTTTCGGCAACAATAAGTAAGGGGCCGGAGGTTTGCTTAGCCAGAAAATAACGCATGGGGCGGCCAATAGAACGTGCCATAATTACCTGCTGTCCAACTTTTTGCACGATAGCGAACTGCCCGTCAATTTTACGAACAGCGTCCGGACTTCCTGAAGCAACGGCAGTGCAGGCTTCGTCGGAGGTCATGTTAAAAATGATATTGCGGTCGTGATCAAGCAGAGAAACGAAATCGGCTATATACTGGTTCATACGGGATTATGATTTATGTGGGTAACAAATATACTCATCAGTGCCGGATTCTGTTTTAAATATGCCGGTTCGGTTTTCTCCGAGATGACGCTTATCGAAGCTTTTCAGCTAAAAATCGAAACAAAGTGTCCGGTTGCCGAATAAACTTCTGCCTGCCAATACTATACGCCATCTTTGTATTGTAATAAAACAATAGCAACCGACGAAAACCCGATGATCCAATACCTTTTGAAAGAATGACCACCCCTTTAGGGCATCCAATCCTGAGAAAGTAACCGAACCCAATGAAAACCCAATGATCCAATACCTTTTGAAAGAATAACCACCCTTTTAGAGCATCCAACCCTGAGAAAGTAACCGAACCCAATGAAAACCCGATGATCCAATACCTGCTGAAAACTTAACAACCTTTAGAAAGTCCAATCCTTAGAAAGTGACCAGCCAATCCGGAGAAACCGCAGATTCAATACCTGAAAACCTTGTGGTCCAATATCAGCAAAGCCAGCCAACTAAAATCCAATTCTGAGAAAGATTGAAATCTGTGAAAAACAATGAAACCAGACAGTATTTGGCTATTCAACCTAATCATTAATTGTTCACTAACCTCTGACTGATTTCAAAAAATTGAACCAGGCCCTGTGCCTGGTTTTCTTTTTTTAAAATACTCTCTTTACTAATTGGACATTATAGGCAGGCACCTTACCTTTGCGGCACATTTGACCTAACATACCTTAAAATTATCTAATATATGCCTAACAGGGGTAAAATCAAACAAATCATCGGTGCCGTAATTGACGTGCAGTTTGACGGTCAACTGCCGGAAATTTATCATGCTTTGGAATTGAAGCGTGAAAGTGGGGAAACACTGGTACTTGAAGTACAGCAGCACCTTGGGGAAGACAGTGTGCGTACCATTGCAATGGATGGAACCGAAGGGTTGGTGCGTGGAATGGAAGTGGTGGATACGGGTAAAGCAATCGCCATGCCTGTTGGGGAAGAAATTAAAGGCCGTTTGTTTAACGTAACCGGCGATGCCATTGACGGTCTCCCGCAGGTTAGTAAAGCCAATGGTCGTCCCATACACTCCAAACCGCCGGCATTTGAAAACCTGAGTGTGGCTACGGAAGTGTTATTTACCGGTATCAAAGTAATTGACCTGATTGAGCCCTACGCAAAGGGAGGTAAGATTGGATTGTTTGGTGGTGCCGGTGTGGGCAAAACGGTATTGATTCAGGAATTGATTAACAATATTGCAAAAGGATACGGCGGTATCTCGGTATTTGCCGGTGTAGGTGAGCGTACGCGTGAAGGAAATGACCTGTTGCGTGAAATGATTGAAGCCGGAATTATGAATTACGGCGACGACTTTAAACATAGCATGGAGAATGGCGGCTGGGATTTGAGCAAAGTGAATATGGATTCGCTGAAGGATTCAAAAGCTACTTTCGTGTTCGGGCAGATGAATGAGCCCCCAGGAGCACGTGCCCGTGTGGCGTTAAGCGGATTGACGGTAGCGGAATATTATCGCGATGGCGATGGTAAAGGACAAGGAAGAGATATCCTCTTCTTCGTGGATAATATATTCCGTTTCACCCAGGCAGGTTCGGAAGTGTCGGCGTTGTTAGGACGTATGCCATCGGCTGCCGGTTACCAACCCACGCTGGCTACTGAAATGGGTATCATGCAGGAACGTATCACTTCAACCAAAAACGGTTCTATCACGTCTGTTCAGGCGGTATATGTACCTGCGGATGACCTTACAGATCCGGCGCCGGCAACAACGTTTGCCCACCTGGATGCTACAACAGTACTTAGCCGTAAAATCGCTGACCTTGGTATTTATCCTGCTGTGGATCCGCTGGATTCCACTTCAAGAATCTTAACTCCTCAAATTGTGGGTGATGCACATTACAAATGTGCCGACAGGGTAAAGCTTATTTTACAACGTTATAAAGAACTGCAGGATATCATCAACATCCTCGGGATGGACGAGTTGAGTGAGGAAGATAAGATGACGGTATTCCGTGCACGTAAAGTACAGCGTTTCCTTTCTCAGCCTTTCCACGTGGCTGAGCAGTTTACAGGGTTAAAGGGAGTTTTTGTGAGCATTGAAGATACCATCCGCGGATTCAATATGATTATGGATGGCGAAGTGGATGATTATCCTGAGGCAGCTTTCAACCTGGTAGGTACCATTGAAGACGCAATTGAAAAAGGTAAGAAATTAATTGCTGCGGCTAAAGGATAATCTCTAAAAACAGTTTCATGGAATTAGAAATTTTAACCCCCGAACGAAAATTGTTCAGCGGAGAAGTGTATGGGGTTCAATTGCCCGGCATTACTGGTTCATTTGAAGTATTAGGAAAACATGCGCCATTGGTAAGTGCATTAGGCAGCGGTAAAATAAAGGTGCTGAAGGATAAAACGGGTACAGCAGTTTTTTACAATATCAACGGAGGATTTGCCGAAGTGCTGAATAATAAAGTCGCCGTGTTGGTAGAGGGCGCTGTTGAGTCCTGATTTTTTTCAAAATAAAAAATTCAGTTAACCCGGTAAATTAGTAAAATATTTGCCGGGTTTTTTATTTTGTGCACAAACCGATACTATGGCTGTAATGCCAACGCTCCATCAATATTCCACACGATTGCTTTGGACCGGTAACACCGGAGAAGGCACGCAGGCTTATTCCTCTTATGATCGAGCCTATACCATTTCGGTGCACGGCAAGCCTGTTATTCACGGTTCATCTGATCCGCATTTCCATGGTGATCCTACACGGCAGCGATTCAGGGACTAAATATTATCCTTATCCATCAAGGGTTTCAGTAAGGCACTAAAAAATATTTTTCGGGCTAATTGGTGTGGGATTGGCGGGTAGAGATAAAAAGCCCTTGCGGGCTGTTA
>JADZFY010000329.1 GCA_020854215.1 Chitinophagaceae bacterium
CTTCTGATCCGTAGTCAGATACTCCCTACCTGCCGGCAGGCAGGTATTCAGTTGAGCTACGGGGCCAATTATTTTTCGATCAACAATGTTGATCTTTTCAAACCTTCTGATCCGTAGTCAGATACTCCCTACCTGCCGGCAGGCAGGTATTCAGTTGAGCTACGGGGCCAATTATTTTTCGATCAACAATGTTGATCTTTTCAAACCTTCTGATCCGTAGTCTGATACTCCCTGCCTGCCGGCAGGCAGGTATTCAGTTGAGCTACGGAACCCATTTTCGCATTGGGGCGGCAAAGATAAGACCAGCGTATAAAAATGCCAAAAGAATAATCAAGTATTTGTAATTTACGCTCCCGGCTCTCACTCATCCTACATCGCCTCCCGCCTCTCTCGCACTTTTCACTATTCACCACCTTCTACTTAATAGTGCCATCTCACAAAAGCCTCCATTGCCGCATATTTTATTAATCCCAGTTTAGCATATAAATCAGCAGTATTGGCATTACGTTCTTCTGCCCTTTGCCAGAACTCACGGGAATCCGGTCCCTGGAACGGTACGGAGTCTTTTTGCGACTGATGGATGAATATTCCAAAACGTTTTTTCAATACCTGTTCGGGGCTCATCGGAATTGCCATTTCAATTTCGGTAATATCCCATTCCTGCCAGGCGCCTTTATATAGCCACACCCAGCAATCTTTTACCCATTCATCACCTGCGGCTTTAATACGCCTGAGAGACTCGAAAACGATTTCCAGGCAAACCTTATGCGTTCCATGGGGGTCAGCCAAATCTCCGGCACAATATACCTGCTGGGGTTTTAGCTCGCGGAGCAGTTTCATGGTGAGTTGTACATCCTCCTCTCCCATCGGCTTTTTTTCTATCGTTCCGGTTTCGTAAAATGGCAGATTTTGAAAATGAGCCCGCTCGTCGCCAATGCCCACATAGCGACAGGTTGCTTTTGCCTCACAGCGACGTATCAAGCCCTTTATATTTCTTATTTCGGCAGTATCCGATTGTCTTGATTTTTTTTGTGAAAAATACAAACGGGCATCTTCCGAAATCTGTTGCGATTTTGCACTATCGAGTCCGAACATCTTATCAAAACCCACAGCGAAATCTAAGAACCTCGTAACAAATTCATCCGTAACAGCAATATTTCCGGAAGTTTGATAAGCTACGTGAACCTCATGCCCCTGATCGTGCAGCCGCTGGAAGGTTCCACCCATCGAAATAATATCATCATCGGGATGCGGTGAAAATATAATTACCTTTTTTGGATATGGGGTTGATCTTTCGGGATGTTGTGGAATATCAGAATTAGGTTTGCCTCCCGGCCAGCCGGTGATGCTGTCGCGCAGCATATAGAAAACCTGCAGGTTAATTTCATACACATCGCCCTTCTCCACCAACAGATCTCCTAAACCATTGTCGGTATAATCGCTATTGGTCAGGCTGAGTACCGGTTTGTTTAATTTGATGGCTGTATTGATTACCGCACGCCGGATAAGTTTCGGCGTCCATTCGCAGTCGCCGGTAAGCCAGGGCGACTTAATTCGCGTGAGTTCAGTTGCTGCCAGTTCGTCCACCACAAAAACACAGTTATCATGATTTTGCAGTAACGAAGCGGGTATAGACTCCGTTATATTATCTTCCACTGCCGCTTTTACTACCGGTGCCTTTGACTGTCCCCATGCCATCAACAATATTTTCTTAGCCTTCATGATGGTACTGATACCGGTAGTAATTGCAAGGCGGGGTACCTGGGAAATATTGGCAAACTCAAACGAGTTGGCTAACCGTGTTGAATTTTCGAGGGTAACCATTCTGGTTTTGGAATACACGCTGGAACCCGGCTCATTAAATCCGATATGCCCGTTTACTCCAATACCTAATATTTGCAGATCAATGCCACCGGCATCCTCAATTTTTTGTTCATACTCACTGCAATATTCCTTCACGCGTTCCTTAGGCCACTCCCCGCTGGGTATATGGCAATTGTTGGGGTCTATATCAATATGGTCAAACAGATTAATGCGCATAAAGCGATGGTAGCTCTGAAGTGCATTTTGATCCATGGGATAGTACTCATCCAGATTAAACGCAATCACATTCTTAAAACTTAACCCTTCTTCCTTATGCATATGTATCAACTCTGCATAGAGCGTCTTCGGTGTAGACCCGGTAGCCAGTCCTAAAACACAAGGTTTTTTCTGTGATTGCCGCTCCCTAATGAGGGTTGCCACTTCGCGGGCTACAAACTGCGATCCGGCTTTGAAATCGGGAAGAATGTGGCAGGAAATTTTTTCAAAAGAATCAACCATGCTCATGATCAGTTGGAATTTAGTTGGTTTAAAGATTCATGTAATTGTACATAGAAGGAACCTGCAAGATAGGAGTAAAAAAGCATTCATTATATATCTGCCCAAATTTTGGACAAACGTTTGAGGATGGGTATCTTTAGTACAGGTTCTGTTGCTGCTGTTGCCTTTTCAGAAAAATTATATACAACTACCTAAATGCTTTTTTATGAAACAACCTCCCAAATATTTCGCAAGGGTTATCGCCCTGCTTTTTGCCGGTATCTTCCTGTTGGTGTCTGGTGGCTTTTCGCATACGGCTAACGAACTTAAACAACTTACCGGCGCCTGGCATACCGCCGAAGGTAGTGTGGAACAGTCGTTAATTATAGCCGACGGCTATTGTATGCTTACCCAATATGATAGGGTAAATAAGAAGTATATGCACAGTTTTGGCGGGCCCATAACCACTTCCGGTAAGGAGATTATTATTAAAGTGGAATTTAATAGCAGTGATAAACTACAGGTAGGGAAAACTTTGAGTTATAGCTACAGCATCAACAATAACGTACTCACCAGCGATATCAGCGGCTCCGCTTTGCAATGGAAAAGAACAGACGACGGCAAAAGCGAACTCGCGGGCAACTGGCGTATTACCCAACGCAGGCAGGATGGTAAAATGGCTGAATTACCCCTGAGGTCCAGACGAACGCTGAAACTATTAACGGCAACACGGTTTCAATGGGCAGCGATTAATATTGAAACCGGTGAATTTTCCGGAACAGGCGGTGGAACCTATACTTTTGCCAACGGAAAATATACGGAGCATATTGAGTTTTTTTCAAGAGACAACTCAAGGGTTGGTGCGTCGCTCAGTTTTGACGGTAAAATAGAAAACGGAGACTGGATACACTCCGGACTAAGCTCCAAAGGCGATCCCATTTACGAAATATGGTCGAGGATGAAATAGCGGAGGAAGGATTGGCAGGATATATCCTTAAAAAACAAGATTCACGAAGCAAACAACAAGTCTGGCCCCCAGGGTAGGAACACAATTACAAAATCGAAAATAAAATTTCGAAATCCGAATAGCGGAAACGGAAAACTCATTTTTCATTTTTTCATCGTAGATGCCCTTATCTCCATGGTTGTTTTCAATTCGATGGTCTTATACTGCGGGTGAAGGATGTTATGTTCAATCATGGTAATGAGCAATCTCGCGGCAGATTGTCCAATATCAAAAGTAGGTTGATGAATGGCAGTTAAGGGAGGGTCAATAAACCGGTAAACGGGATTGTCGAAGAAGCCGGCCATGGCAATGTCTTCCGGTATTCTCAGTCCCATTTCTTTTAATACTTCAAAACAGTCAGTTGCGATTCTTTCGCTGCTGGCAAGGATAGCATCGGGCTTTGGATTATTTCGCAATAGCTTGATGAGCGCCTTCCTAATATGGGCAAAATCAAAATCGGCATGTACAATCCATTTTTTTTCTATCGGAATATTGTGCTGTTTTAAAGCGTCCGTATAACCCTTCATCCTGTTCTTCGTCACCGATAAATAGGGCGCCATAGCAATATGCGCTATCCTTTGATAACCTTGTTCTATAAGATGACAGGTAGCACCATACGCTCCCCTCGTATCGTCCGTTACTACACGCGGGGCGTCTGTTTCCTCACAAATCCGGTCGAACATCACTACCGGAATTCCCTTATCAATGAGTTCCGATAAATGTTTGCCGTCTTTCGTTTCATTAGAAACAGAAATGATTAAACCATCTATTCGACGCGAAGCCAGCAGGCTAATGTTGGCAACTTCCCGCTCATACTTTTCATGGCTTTGAAAAATTACTACATGATAACCCGAATTATAGGCAATATCCTCAATACCGCCTATTACCGCCGAGCAAAAATAGTTGGCGATCTCCGGTACGATAACGCCTATTACTTTGCTTTTCTTTTCCTTTAATGAAAGTGCAATGGGGTTAGGTGTGTACTTAAGCTCTTTCGCCAAATCCACCACCAGCTTTCGGGTATCTTCCTTAATTTCGGTACTGCCCCTTAATGCACGTGATACGGTGGAAGCCGAGATGCCAAGCTTCCGCGCAATATCTTTAATCGTTACCGGTTGTAAATTTTGCATGGAATAAAGATAAAGTTCCTTGATCATTTTTGCTGTTTTACCGATGCAGGGATAAATCTTTTCTAATTTTTTCCACAGTTTTCTAAAAGATTTATACTGCAAACGTTGCCGGTAACGAGTGCAGAAAAGATAGCCCTCATGAGGGGCAAATGCTTGTTGGAAAGCACGGCCCTTATTCCTATTTTTATGTAAACAGTCTAAAACAACAGGCTGTTGCTTCAACGACTGCTTTCTGACGGGATTATGAAAATTAAATTGCGAATTGCCATAACTGCTTTTGTCTTGATCTGCCAGGTGAGTTCCATCGCCCAGGTAATTGCCAGATTAACACTCCCGGTGGTTAATAATCGCATTAATGCGCCGGTGTATATTGATTTGGACGGTATAACCGCAGTTCCGGATTCACTGCTGGAGCTTCGTGAAACCACGGGAAAAATCAACTCCTCCGTACCTTTTCAAATTGAAGAAAACAGTCACCGCTACCTGTGGTGGATGGTGAACGCAAAAAACGGGGCTTCAAAAAGAACTTTTGAATTGGTAAAGATCAACAAACCCATCCCGTTTGCTTCCACAACGCTGCAATTGGCTACAAATGAAAAAGCAGTTGTAATAAGTGAAAATGGCAAAAATGTATTGCAGTACAATTTTGCCACGCACTATCCTCCTGCAGGAGTTGACAGTGCTTTCAAACGCAGCGGCTTCATTCATCCCTTATGGACCCCATCCGGAAATGTGCTTACCCGAATCAATGCGCCGGACCATTACCATCACATGGGGCTCTGGAATCCGTGGACTCATGTACTTTTCGAAAACAAGGAAGTAGACTTTTGGAATATAGGCGACAAAAAAGGTACCGTGCGGTTTAGTCATTTCATATCCAAAAACAGGGGTGCTGTTTATGCGGGACTTAAGGCACTCCAGGAACACGTGGCATTTAATATACCAAAGGCCGGCGAGGAAAAAATAGCGTTGAATGAAGTTTGGGATATACGGGTGTACCATACCGGGAACAAAATGTGGCTCTGCGATTTTACATCCATGTTAAATTGTGCCACCAACAGTCCTGTTACCCTGCAAGAGTACCGTTATGGCGGGTTTGGCTTCAGGGCAACGGAAGAATGGAACAATGCAAACAGCCGGGTACTTACGTCGGAAGGCAAATCCCGTAAAGAAGCAGACGCCTCCACTGCCCGCTGGTGTATGATTGATGGTGATTTGGCGAAGGGGCATGGTGGTATTTTATTTATGAGCTACCCCGCCAACTATAATTTTCCGGAACCGATGCGGGTATGGCCCGAAGACGCGAACAAAAGAGGTGATGTGTTTTTTAGCTTTAGTCCAACCCGTAATAAGGATTGGCCGCTTCAACCCCAAAAAAATTACGTGCTGAAATACAGGATGCTCATTTATGACGGAACCATAACGGCCCAACAGGCAGAAGAAGTGTGGCATAGTTTCGCGCATCCGCCGGAAGTGAAGGTGGAGCGAATGTAAGAAAGTAGCAACCTCTAAGGACTGCCGGGATGACCCCGTGCAGAGCAGTCCTTAGAGGTTTGCAGGGAAGATACCAGAGGTTCGCAGAGCAGTCCTTAGAGGTTTGAAGATAAGCGTAATGCCGGATCATGAGACTTTATTGAAATTGAAATCTACTCAATATGAAAAGAAAAGGCCTGCTTTTAATTACGTGTATCTGCATGGCGGTATTTGCCATAGCCCAAAACAAATCAAAGGATAAGGCGAAAGTGAACTGGAAAAAAGTGAAAGTGCTGGTGTACACCAAAAACGGCAAAGGCTATGTGCATGAGAATATCGCTGCCGGCAGTGCCGCTATTCAACAGTTGGGAACACAATATGGATTTGGCGTAGACGTATCCGACGATCCGGCGGATTTCACAGAAGAGAATCTGAAAAAATATACGCTGCTGATATTCAATAACACCAATAATGAAGTATTTGACAACGATGAACAAAAAGTGGCATTCATGCGGTATGTGCAGGCAGGAGGAGGATTTGTGGGCATTCACTCCGCAACGGGTACTGAGCGCCAGTGGCCCTGGTTTAAACGACTAATCGGCGCTTCCTTTTTGCGCCACGCAAAACATCAGCCGTTTAAAGAAATTATTATTGATAACAACCATCCGTCCACATCTTTCCTGCCTCGCATCTGGCAAAGAGATGATGAATGCTATTTCTTTAAAGAATACAATCCCGATATACGTGTGCTAATAGTGCACGACCTGGGCCCGTTGGATGACAATGACAAACCCACCTATTACGGCGGCGCGTCCTCACCATCGGTTTGGTGTCATGCGTTTGACGGAGGCAGGCAGTGGTACACATCGCTGGGCCATGATAGTGCCACCTATGCAACAGCAGAGTTTCAACGGCATATTATGGGTGGAATTATTTGGGTGGTGGGCAATAACCAACCGCTTGACTATAGTAAGTCACGCGCAAAAACACCCAATGATCCATTGCCCTACTAACGGAAAAAAAACGTAATAGTTTGAGCCAGTTATGATTTGGGTTACCGAAAAAATCGGTGGCTAAAAAAACTAAAAAATGATAAGTCATGAGTTCTAAAAAAAACACATCGTCGAGGAGAAGTTTCATTAGCAACGCCATCAAAGGCGGCGCAGGAGCAGCTATTCTGGCCGGCGCTCCCTCTATTGTGCCAGCCTCCGTATTTGGAAAATACGCACCCTCCAACCGCGTAAATGTTGGAGCAATCGGTGCAGGACGAATAGCCCGCGACTGGGATATACCCGGCACGATGAAGTCGGAAATGTCGAGAGTGTTAGCCGTTTGCGATCTGGACAGCAAAAGGCTCCGGTTGGGTAAGAAATTGATTGATGATTTTTATATCAATAAAGGGCAACCGGGCTATAACAGCACAAAAACCTACGAACACTATGAAGACCTTATTGCTGATAAAGACATTGACGCAGTAATTATCGCCACTCCCGATCACTGGCACGTACTCCCTGCAATCACGGCAGTACGCGCAGGCAAGCATGTATATATGGAGAAGCCTGCTTCTCTGTGTATTAGTGAAGGCCGAATACTCAGTGATGAGGTATACCGCTCGGGCCGCGTGCTACAGGTGGGTAGCCAGCAGCGGTCAATGCCCCAATTCAAGAAGGCCTGTGAACTGGTGCGAAATGGAAGAATCGGAAAGATTCACACCATTTATGTGGGACTCCCTGTAGATAATCCCAAAGAGAGTACGGTTGAGAAAGAAATGCCGGTACCGCCGAATTTGAATTTTGAAAAATGGCTGGGTGCAACGCCTTATGTACCCTATACCGAAAAGCTGGTGCACCCGCAAAACGATTTTTCACGTCCGGGTTGGTTGCGTTGCGAACAGTTTGGTGCAGGCATGATCACAGGCTGGGGGTCGCACCATTTTGATATCGCTAACTGGGGCATGGGAACAGAAAATACCGGGCCCATTGAAATTTCAGGTACGGCAGACTGGCCTCCGGCAGAAGCACTTTGGGACGTGCATGGTAATTTTAAAACCGAGACCCTGTTTGGAAATGGTGTACGGGTTTTAGCCAGCAACGAATATCCTAATGGCGTAAAGTTTGTAGGTTCCGAAGGCTGGATTTTTGTAACACGAGGTAACTATTCCGTTACAGCCTCCGATCCGGTGTCAAAAGGCAAAAACTCAAAAGCGCTGGACGCCAGCAATCCGAAGCTACTGGATTCAGTTATTGGCCCTAACGAAATTCATCTTATAGACAGCAAAGAACATCATGCCAACTGGCTCAATGCCATCCTTACCGGCGAGCCTAATATTGCCCCGATTGAAGCCGGTCATCGGGCATGCTCCGTTTGTTTGCTTAACAATATCGCCATGAAGCTTAACCGCAAGCTTCATTGGGATCCGATATTAGAAAAGTTTAGCAACGATGATGAAGCCAACTTTATGCTGAAACGCTCCGAAAGATGGCCCTACCAAATAGAAAAGGGATTTAATGTAAAAACAACGATTTAGAAATTTAAATTTGAGATTTAAAATTTTAAAACTCAAACCTGCCTGTCGGTAAACAGGCGCCAGATTATGACAACAAAAGGTAAGGCAATAGTATTAGCCGTGGCCGTGGCAATTTCGGGATGTCAATCCCCATCCGAAAACAAAACAAATTCGGGTAAAAACGACAGCAGTATGGTTAAGCTGATAACACTCGATCCCGGGCATTTTCACGCGGCCCTGGTGCAGAAAAAAAGCTATCCGGGTATGGATACCAGCGTGTATGTATATGCACCTGATGGTCCGGAAGTAGAGGCACACCTCAATCTCATAAAACAGTACAACAGCCGCGATGAGGATCCTACCCATTGGAATGAAATCGTGTATAAAGGAGCTGATTTTGCCGAAAAAATGTTTACCGAAAAGAAAGGGAATGTGGTGGTGCTTGCCGGTAACAACCGACTAAAAACAGATTACATCAAGCGTTCGGTTGATTCCGGACTGAACGTACTGGCGGATAAACCCATGGCGATCAACAGTGCAAACTTCACCAAACTGTTGTCTGCTTTTGAAGCAGCACAACAAAAGAAAGTATTGTTGTACGATATCATGACCGAAAGGTCGGAGATCACCAATATTCTCCAAAAAGAACTGATGCACGACAGCACGCTGTTTGGCGAAATCAAAAAAGGCAGTGAAAAAGATCCATCCTATATCATAGAAAGTATTCACTATTTTGCCAAACAGGTTTCCGGAAAGCCATTGATCAGACCTACCTGGTTTTTCGACCCTACACAACAGGGCGATGCCATTGCCGATGTGGGAACACACCTGGTTGACCTGGCCCAATGGCAATGCCTGCCGGATGTAGCACTCGATTATAACAATGATATTAAGATTACCAGTGCAAAAATCTGGCCTACATCACTAACTCCCACTCAGTTTGCTATCGTTACAGGCAGCAATAGTTACCCCGATTTTCTGAAGTCCTATGTCACTAAAGATTCGATATTAGAAACACATGCCAACGGGGAAATGAATTATACGCTAAAGGGTATACCCGTTAAGATCATAGCAAGATGGGATTTCAAGGCGGCAGAAGGTGGCGACTCTCATCATGCCATCATAAAAGGCACAAAAGCCACGCTGGAAATCAGGCAGGGGAAAAAGGAGAATTTCAAACCCGTACTTTATATTCTTTCATCTGCCAATAACAAAAATGGCTTTGATTCAAGTGTGCAAAGTGCCATTGCTGCCATTGCCGGCAAGTATCCGGGCGTTAGCGCCGAAAAGCAGGGTGAAGAATGGAAAGTAGTGATTCCCTCAACATACGGCGTAGGACATGAAGCGCATTTCGGACAAGTGATGGAACGTTATTTACAATATTTAAAAGACGGAAAATTACCCGAGTGGGAAGTGCCCAATATGATAGCGAAATACTATACTACAACAAAAGCACTGGAATTAGCAACGCAACATTAACAGCAGGTAGCAGGGATTAAATTTTAGCATTCAAAAAATGAAAGGCATTTATGTCAGGGGCGGAGCTTTGTCTGTATCAGAACAAAAACAGGTAACCATTGCAATTGAACTAACTTTTTTATGACAACAACCAATGTATTTCAATTAACAGGAAAAAGAGTTTTAATCACTGGTGGCAGCAGGGGATTGGGGTTTGCTATGGCAAAAACATTTATTGATTACGGAGCGGAAGTAATCATTACGGGAAGGAATAAGGAGCACATGGAGGAAGCAACCGAAGTGCTGGGAGAAAAATGCAAAGGGTTGATTTTTGATCTTCAGCAAATCAACGGAATCGCTGCTTTTGTATCTGAAGTAGAAGAAGAATATGGCGCAGTGGATATCCTTGTAAATAATGCCGGAGTTCATTTGAAAAAAGAAGTGCTGGACGTGAGTGACGAGGAATATGAAGAAGTCATCCGCATTAACCAGCACGCCGTATTTGCATTAAGCAGAGAGTGTGCGCGAAAAATGGTTACACGAAAAAACGGGTCAATTATTATGATTAGTTCCATGGCTTCCCAATACGGCATTCCCAAAGTAATTGCGTATACCGCAGCCAAATCAGCAGTAGAGGGTATGACCAGGGGATTAGCGGTAGAACTGTCACCGCTGGGCATTAGGGTAAACTGTATCGCACCCGGATTTATCGCGACAGACATGTCGGCCAAGGCACTTAATAATGACAAAGATAGAAAACAAAAAGTATTGTCGCGCACACCTATGGCTCAATTGGGAAAACCTGAAGACGTAGCAAATGCAGCGGTGTTTTTAGCATCGGATGCTGCCGCATATATCACCGGCGTTGTTCTACCCGTAGACGGAGGCAATTCTATCGGATTTTAAACTGGGAAAAACACTTTACTACAGGTTGCGGACTGTTGAAACACCATACCATACTGATTATTAATAACCAAAAAACTTGCAATTATGAAGGAAAGACAAACGCGCAGGTTACCGGTACTTTTGAGTATCCTCCTGCTTTGCCTTTGGCAAACCACGTTAGCGCAGAACATTACGGTACGCGGCAGGGTAACGTCGGCGGACAAACCAGACGGTGTTCCCGGCATTTCTGTAACCGTGCAGGGCTCCACTAACGGCACCACTACCGATGATGGCGGCAGGTACCAGTTAACCGGTGTACCCGGAACGGCGAACCTGGTTTTTACGTCCATTGGCTTTAAAACGCAAACCGTTGCCGTAAAAGGTCAAACCACGGTAAACATTGTATTGGAAGCCTCTGAAGCCTCCCAGTTAGAACAGGTGGTGGTAATTGGTTACGGTACTGCTAAAAAGAAAGACCTCACAGGCGCCGTGGCTTCGGTAAAGGCCACTCAACTTGAAAACGAACACCCTGCCTCCATTCAGGATGTTTTACGGGGAAATGTTGCTGGCTTAAACGTTGGATTTACTGCTTCGCCCAAAGGTGATGTCTCTTTGGAAGTCAGGGGAAGAAACACATTGAATGCAGGGTCAAGTCCTTTGATTGTTCTGGACGGAATAATCTATTATGGCGCGCTTGCAGATATCAACCCTTCGGATATTGAAAGTATTGACGTTCTTAAGGATGCCAGTTCAGCTGCCGTTTATGGCGCCAAAGCCGCAAGTGGCGTAATTCAGGTTACCACAAAAAAAGGCAGGTCGGATAAGCCGGTGATCAATGTAAATTCCAGCGTTGGCGTAGCAAGCATGAGTGTTAATGAACACGTTTATAATGCACAGGATTTTCTCAATGTATGGAGAAGAAATGCACAGTACAGTACCCACGTTAATGCAAAACCCTACGAATATGACGACCCACGTACACTCCCATCCAGTATCAGTATTGCGGAATGGCAGGCCTACGACAATTCTACAACGGATCCGGTAATCACCTGGCTGCAAAGACTAAATCTGCAACCGGTTGAAGTAGCAAATTACAATAAGGGACAATCCATTGACTGGTATGATATGGTGTTTCGAAACGGTATTCGGCAAGACTACAATGTGAGTTTGTCCGGAAGAAAAGAAGGAATCAACTATTATTGGTCGCTGGGTTATATGAACAACGAAGGCGTGGTGGATTTAGACGATTATAGTGTGGTGAGGTCACGTTTGAACGTAGATGCCAAAGTGACCAATTTTTTGAGCGTTGGTACAAATACTCAATTTAGTATTCGCGACGAAAGTGCCGTACCCGTTGACTGGACCCTTATCACCAGTAATTCTCCCTGGGGATCGTATTATAATGACGACTCCTCGTTGTTACGATTTCGTCCCAATGACGAGGTGAGCGGCGGCAACAACCCGTATGGTGTTCCTACTTATACCAACCGAATGCAAAAGTATTATGAATTAAATGCCAGTATTTATGCCAAAGTTTCCCTTCCTTTTGACATAAAATACCAGATCAATTTCACACCGCGTTTTGAATGGTATAATTATTTTAATGGAGAGTCAGCGTTATGGCAGGAATGGACAAATTTAGGTGGACGAGCCACCCGAGAAAACCGCACAATATATCAATGGCAGATTGACAATCTAATCACCTGGAGCCGCGATATTGCCAGGTACCACCATGTAGATGTGACCCTGCTCGCCAATAGCGAAAAATATCAGATGTGGAGCAACAGTATGACCAATACCGGATTTCAGCCCAGCGATATATTGAGCTATAATAATATGGGAGCAGGAACTAATCCGGTTGTAAGCAGCAATGACGAGTACAGCACCGCAGATGCCCTCATGGCCCGCTTGTTTTATTCCTATAAGGATCGGTACATGTTGACCCTCACAACAAGAAGGGATGGGTATTCGGCATTCGGACAAAGTAACCCCAGAGCCACATTTCCTTCCGCTGCACTGGGATGGGTATTTAGTGACGAACCCTTTTTGAAAACCAACTGGTTAAATTATGGGAAGCTGCGCGTAAGTTATGGATTGAACGGGAACAGAGATATCGGGAGATATGTGGCCCTCTCTGACCTTCAAACCGGCAAATACCTCCATGTACTTCCCGATGGCACGATTGAACAGGTGTCTCAACTGTATGTGAATAATATGCAGAACAAATTGCTGAAATGGGAAACAACAACTGCCTTCAACCTCGGTATTGATTTTTCGGTACTAGACAACAGGCTTGATGGAAGCATTGACGTGTATAAAAGTAAAACCAATGATTTGCTGGTACAGAGAACACTACCCGATATTCTTGGATTCAACTTTGTGTGGGATAACCTGGGACAGGTAGATAACAAGGGAATTGAAATTAACTTGAACTCAAAGAATATTCAACGCAAGAACTTTGCCTGGAGTACTTCGGTTAACTTTTCATTAAACCGCAATAAGATTGTACATCTCTATGGCGCAAAAACTGATATTAAAGACGCCAACGGAAATGTTATCGGGCAGCGGGAGGCAGACGATAAAGCGAACGGCTGGTTTATCGGACAACCCCTTGACGTAATATGGGGGCAAAGAGAACTGGGCATTTGGCAAACTCCGGATAAGGACAAGGCTGCTGCGTACGGCGTATATCCGGGCGATTTTAAGATCAAAGACGTGAACAACGATGGCAAATACACCGATGCCGACCGGGAATTTCTGGGATTTACAGAACCAAGATTCAGATGGACGCTCCGCAACGAGTTTACGTTCTTAGAACATTTTTCATTTTCATTTATGATGTATTCTTACTGGGGTCATTTAGCTACTTATAACCAGGCTAAAAACAGAAGCAATGCGTTTCCAGACAGGGTAAACTCCTACGCTTTCCCCTTCTGGACACCGGAAAACCCCATAAACGACTATGCCCGCATGGCCTCAAACGATGGCGGTGCCAGCTTCAATGTTTACCGGAAAAAGTCATTTATCCGATTGGACAATATCGCTCTGGCATACCGGGTACCCCAAAATTTGCTGAAGCCTTTACATACCCGGGATTTGAAGTTTTATTTTACCATTAGAAATGCAGCAGTATATACAACAAACTGGACTTATTGGGATCCTGAAAACAACGGCCCAACACCTCGGATATATACGCTCGGATTGAACCTAACACTCTAATCCAGGCAAGAACAAAAAAAACCAAACAATACATTAGAATAGAAAACGCAATAGTGTAATATTTGAAACGCTGGTTTGAAAACATATCGCGTTTCGTCTCAATTTAAAAACCAAAAAATCATACAATGAAAATCATATATAAACCTGCAATAACTTTTACGGTGTTTGCAATCGTTGCCACTATGGCTTCGTGTAAGAAAGATTTTCTAACACCTAAACCACTATCATTCTATACGCCCGAGAACACTTTTAATACCCCTGAAGGATTGCAAAGTGTTTTAATTGCCTGTGAAAGAAATATGCGTTATGAATGGTTTGGTGATGGCGCACCGATCATTACACAGAACATATTTTCTGAAGTCGCTATTGAAGGTACAACCGACAAATCGGGCCCGGCACAGAATCTGAATCTTCAGATTACTCCAACCGCCCAGTTAAATCATGTAGATTTTAACCGAATTGGCTGGTATTGGTATGAAGGATACAAAGGCATTAAATATGCCAATACGGTTATCTCTTATATAGATCAGCCGAAATGGAAATCAGACGAAGAAAAAAACGCGGTATTGGGCGCAGCGTATTTTCATCGGGCTTACCGCTATTATATGCTCACCAACGAATTTGGGGATGTGCCCACCGTAATGAAAGAAGTAACCAAACCGCGGTTGGATTTTTTCTCTGTTAAACGCGAAGTGATTTTGCAACAGATGAAGAAAGACCTCGAATTTGCTGAACAATGGGTACCGGTAAAAGCCGACGGTGGTGAAGTGACAAAAGGAGCGGTAAGTCATTTGCTTACAAAAGTAAATTTGGCCCTGGGACTCTTTGATGATGCGATAACATCTGCAGGGCACGTGATTAATGATGGCGTTCATGCATTGATGACCACACGTTTTGGAACGGATGCCGGCGATGCGAGTAAAAATGTAATTTGGGATCTGCATCGTCCATTTAACAAGGCTGCGGCCAGCAATACCGAAGCATTGATGTTGGTAATTGACCGTGATGGATTCATTGATAATGGCGACTTTTCCGGAGGCGGCTCCACCATGCGGCAGGCCGTACCCTTTTGGATTTCGAATATCAACACTCCTGCCGGAAACAAAGGTACCAGTGACGCCCTGAAAAAAACCCAACCCCTGATTGATTGGGACCAGGCTACCGATTATGGCAGGGGAATTGGACGCTGTCGTGGCACCTGGTACAGCACGCACACGATATGGACAGATCCCGGAGATTTCAGGCACGCACCGGGAACCTGGATGCGCATGGAAGATCTGGTCTATAACAATTATACGATCAAATCCGACCCCTTTTACGGCAAACCACTACAACTCTACACTTCCGGAGGAGGACTCCTATGTAAGGATACTATCCGGAGTTGGTATGATTGGCCCCATTATAAATTGTATATTCCGGATAATGAAAACTCCAGACCCAATGGTGGTCATACAGACTGGTATGTTTATCGCCTGGCAGAAACCTACCTCCTTCGTGCGGAAGCATACTACTGGAAAGGTGAAAATGACCTGGCGGCAGAAGACATCAACAAAGTAAGAACCCGGGCCGGTTGCCAGCCCGTTACCGGAGCAGACGTTAATATAGGAGCTATATTAGACGAACGCGCCAGGGAATTATACTACGAGGAGCCGCGAAAAGTGGAGTTGACGCGCATATCCTACCTTTTTGCCCAAACGGGAAAAACGGCTTATAATGGTAAAACCTACAATATGGCTAACTTCTCTAAAGACAACTTCTTTTACGACAGAATAATGGAGAAGAATAACTTTTACAATAAGGGAGTGAAAACCAACCACGGTGATGAATATACGATGAGCCCCTACCATGTGTTATGGCCAATACCGCAGGGAGCCATCAACAGCAACGTGGAAGGTATCATCAACCAAAATGAAGGCTATGATGGATTTCAGAATAACGTGGCCCCGTTAACGGAAATACCTACGGAGTAATGCAACGCATAGCTAAAAGCCAAATGTGAAATATGATTATTTCACGTTTGGCTTTTTCCTGACTTTGTTCTTTTCCTAAAATCATTGCGTATGAAAAAGCTATGGCTGATTTGTATTTTATGCTTTACCGCCCAGATACAAACTGGTGCACAGGATTTTAAAATCCCCCATAATAAAAACGCCGCCCTGTATCCTCAGCAAAACCAATTTAGAAATGTACTTGACTTGTCGGGTATATGGCGTTTTCAAAAAGATGACGACGATAAAGGAGAAACGGAACAATGGTATACCGGTTTAAAAAGCAGTGAGCAGATCGCTGTACCGGGAAGCTGGAATGAACAGATAGAAGGTATTCGCGATTATATGGGCATTGTATGGTACGAACAAAATGTGTTTGTCCCTCAGGGTTGGAGCGGTCAACGTGTATTCATCCGCTTCGGTTCTGTTCAATATGCGGCAAAGGTATGGGTTAATGGTATTGCTGTGGGTATGCACGAGGGCGGAAGCCTTCCGTTTGCAATGGAGATCACGCCAATGATCAGCCGCAATTCAAAAAACAGAATATCGGTACGTGTGGAGAACATCTTAAAACCCACGCGAATTCCTGTGGGTGGACTCCCGCCAGGCGGAATGTTCAGCAATAATCCTCCTTCCAGTTTTGATTTCTTTCCGTATGGCGGGATTCAGCGCCCGGTATGGCTATACACCATTCCGAAAAATGCAATTAAAGATATTACCGTACAAACAACCCTTAATACAGCAGATGGTGTAGTAACCGTTAAGGTAGAAAAAGAA
This sequence comes from Chitinophagaceae bacterium, assembly GCA_020854215.1. Lineage (GTDB taxonomy): Bacteria > Bacteroidota > Bacteroidia > Chitinophagales > Chitinophagaceae > Agriterribacter. The sequence continues at coordinate 16,744 of JADZFY010000329.1, forward strand.
GGAACTGCAAAGCAGGCCAAAATAACGCTGGAAGGAAACAAAGAAAAACTGGAAACAAAGGGTTCTTTCACCAACAACGTCGCCATGATGGAGATCAAAGTTCCGGCGGCTCGGTTATGGTCACCCGACGATCCTTTTCTATACCATTTGACGGTGACACTAATCAATGGAAAGGATACCCAGGATGAATACGAACTTCCCATAGGCATTCGAACCATTGCGGTAAATGAAAATCAAATCCTGCTCAACGGCAAACCCATTATTCTTAAAGGATTTGGTAAACATGAAGATTTTCCGGTTTTGGGAAAAGGGACAAGCTATCCCGTTATTGTGAAAGATTTTTCATTATTGAAATGGATTGGAGCTAATTCTTTTCGTACTTCACATTACCCCTACGATGAGGCCTTTATGGAAATGGCCGACCGGGAGGGCATCCTTGTCATTGACGAAATACCGGCAGTTGGATTATATTTTGACGACAACCGAGAACAAATCAGCGAGCGGGAAGCAGCCTGCATCAGAGATATAAAAGAACTGGTGAACCGGGATAAAAATCATCCATCCGTAATTATGTGGAGTCTTGCCAACGAGCCTATCGCCTCTAACAGAAATTTCAGGTTAGCAGGAAAAGCGACTGCAGATTCAATATCACTCAACTTCTTTCGCCAACTCTTTAAAACGGTTAAAGAAGAAGACAATTCACGGCTGGCATGTATTGTGGGTGTTCAGGGAGGCCCCGATGAATGGCTCGGCTTATCCGATGTAATATGCATTAATCGTTACTATGGCTGGTATGCACAAACGGGCAAAGTAAACGAGGGTGCTAATCTGTTGAGCAAGGAACTGGACGAACTGCACGGTAAATTTCGCAAACCGATTATCGTTACTGAATTTGGATCCGACGCTTATCCCGGTATGCACGCGGATCAACCGGAAATGTTTACCGAAGAATATCAAACAGAACTGATAAAGGCATATCTGGACGTGGCTGACACAAAAAAATTTGTTGCAGGAATGCACGTTTGGGCATTCGCAGATTTTAAAACCGCACAGGGCGTCATCCGATTTGGAGGGATGAACTGGAAAGGCGTATTTACCAGGGACAGAAAACCCAAAATGGCTGCCCATTTCCTTAAGTCGAGATGGACAAAAGCTCCCGGCAAATAACTTCTTCAAACAGGGAACAATGTTAAATTACTACCTGTGCTGCCGATGATTGACATCGTAAAAGTTGAATTACGCGTAACTGTAAACATTTAACTTCTTCAGTATAAATGGGTGTTTTCTACCTAAATAACCTGTGTACATGAAAGACATTTTTCCTGTATTGTTCAATGAGGCACCCAAGTTATAGATTAAAGACCCCTAACAAAAAAACAGGAGCGGGGATGGTAAATGGCTTACGAAAAAATCAGATAAAATAAATTATGTAATAAAATCTTTAAACAAGATTGTATTTTACCGCCTGCTTAATAAGCCCTGCAGTATTTCCCACATTAAATTTTGCCAGCAGGCTTTTGCGATGCGTATTTACGGTAGGTATACTTATAAAAAGCTTTTCAGCAATCTCAGCATTGGTAAACCCATCGGCTATAAGTGTTAACACTTCTCTCTCCCTACGGGAAATCAAAGGTATTTCATGGTGTGTTTCTCTTAATGCGAGCGCAGCCTCCATGCTGAGAAAGTTTTTTCCCTTCATCACTGCACTGATGGCTTCCATGAGTTCTTCTTTGGTTGCATTTTTCAATACATAACCGGCAGCGCCATTGTCCATCATATTTTTGATAATGGGTTGTTGATTAAAAGTGCTTAACCCTAAAATATGAACAGAAGGCAGCAATGCAGTTACCTGTTTGCACAAATCTATACCACTCATATCAGGGAGGTTCACATCCATCAATATCACATCAGGAGTGTGTATTCTTAAAAATGCTAAGCAGGATGCAGCATTCGTGGCATGGCCCATCCAGTCAATATCCTTTTCAGTTTGCAATAAAGAGCGGATACCTTCTATCACCATGTAGTGGTCATCCACAATAAATACACTTGCTTTCAATTATAGTACCTTTTAATATTTTGTCACAAAGGCACGAAGTATTTTTTTCTTCTTTGTGTCTCCACCTCAGCGGAGGGGTTCGTGTC
>JADZFY010000330.1 GCA_020854215.1 Chitinophagaceae bacterium
GAGTATCGTTATTTCTAACATCCTGCAACGAACAAAAAAGTCAAAACCCAAAAACAAATAGTATGGAAACGACAATCCCAACAATCAGCGACTTCCCACTTGGGGAACCCAACACAGGCTATGCACAATATTTCTCCGGAAAATCATGGCTTGCACCATTAACAAGTAATAAGGACCTGAACGTACCCTTATCCAATGTTACGTTTGAACCGGGTTGCCGCAATAACTGGCACAGCCATACAGGCGGACAATTATTGATTGTCGTGGGTGGCGTGGGTTATTATCAGGAACGTGGTAAAGCTGCGGTACGATTGGAAAAAGGTGATGTTGTAGAAATTGGTCCAAACATAGAACACTGGCACGGGGCAGCACCCGATAGTTGGTTTGCACATCTTGCCACAAATGGCAGTCCTTCAACCAATCAAAACACCTGGCTTGAGCCTGTAAGCGATGAAGAATACGCAGCAGCGGTGAAGTAAAATCTGATAGTAAAAAAACTTGCGCTACTTCGGTTGTTTTAAGATGAAAGTTGTTTGTAAGAAAAATAGATATCTTTCCGCTTTCCCCATCATGGAATTTTATCCTGCGGATTTTCTCAGGATAATTTATCGCAGCATAGTGGTTGTTTTACAAAACACTTTGATCATAAATCACTCCATTCTCCTTCTCAGATGGATACGATTTAACACGCCGGCAGTTCATGTTATCCTTAGCCCTTGTGATATAAAAATCCTCACCGTAATGAATCCGGTAAAGTCGCTTGTAGTCTACATATCCTCTGTCCATTATATAAAAACTATTGGCTTCAAAAGAAATAAAATCCAATGCATTTACATCATGAACTGAAGCCGTAGAAAAGTATATGAACTCAGGAATAGAAGTTTTTAAATCCAACTGTGTGTGCAATTTTATGCCGCCTTTAGTGCTACGAAAAGTTGCCCAATAAAATGTAGACAAACATAAATCTATCGTAGTGGCATCTATAGGAAATACATTATTCTCAAGCTCTATTTCCAGATCACTGTCGCCGAGATACAATTGCTTTGCTTGTTTTATTAAAAGCATCGCCAAATCATAATAGATCAGATAAGAACGATTTTCGTTTGCAGTAGAAAGAGTGCTTTTGGCAACTACATCACCAATACCTAAATGATATGTCTTACCTGCATTTGCTTTTAAACACAAGATGGTATCACTTAAACATTCCCGATGTGTAAGCTGCCCAAAAGCCATACATAAATATTGTTTCCAGCAACTAAAATCTTTCACCTTGTACTGCCTTTAGGACGTGTAACAAGGGTTTGAAACTGTTTGTGTGAAATCAATCCCATAATTTGAGAGAAAATATATTTGCCCTGGTTCATAACTATTGAAAATCAATGAATTAAAAAATTCAAAGTTTTCAAAAAATCAAATCGTTTCCAAGACAAATTCTGCGCGAACTCAATACTGGCAATATTTTCAAAGAACTTATTATTACAACATCAAAACGCTAATGATTGCTCTTAACTATAAAAACTTCTTTTATCGTTCAGCTATTTTACCTTCTCCATCTACGGATCAGGTTGTTGTGAATTTACACAATGCAGGGTCTTATTTTGAACAGAAATTATTCTCTCCGAATTGAAGTAACAACTCATTGTTGCCATTGTTATTTACTATATCTTGCCTCCTGAGATTTTTATTTCCTCAGTATAAAATACGCTGTCATGCCCTTGAGGTTATGCCATATATTGTGTTGTATTTTTTTACCTGGGTTTACGCAGGCGCAGTCCTATAACATAAAAGATTCTCTGCTTGCCGAACAATACCTGGCAAAAGCCGAAGACCTTTTCAATATTTCCAAACACGACTCTGCTATAAGCTTTGCCGATAAAGCTTTGCAAATAAGCCTGCAGGGTAATGTGCAATACACGACTGCAATGGCCTATTTAAAAAAGTCAGATATTGATAGAAGCCGGTTTAATTTAGATAAGATTGGCCAATACGACTCGGCAGCGCTAAAAATTGCCACGGTATTAAAGAATCCTTTTCTATTGGCACTTACAGAGTTTCAGCTTGGCCAGTATTTTACGGCAAAGAATGATTATGACAAGGGCGAAATGCTTTTAAAAAAATCCCTTGACACACACTTCGGCAAAAATACATCAGAATATACAGCAGCTGTAAATGGCGATCTCGGCCATTTGTATGCTGAAAAAGGAAACTACGATATGGCGCTTGAATATTATTTAAAGGCGGTTAGAATAAGTGAAACTTTAAATGATGATAAAGGACTGGCAAGAGCTTTAAGCAGTATTTCTACCTTGTATTATGATTACAATGTAGTTGATGAAGCAATTAAGTACGCCAAATATGCACTTAGGTTAAGGCTAAACTTAAAAGACCCCGCTGACATTGCTGTCGGTTACAACAACCTGGCGCAACTTTATTCCAGGGTAGATTCATTAGAGATGGCCCTGCAATACCAGGAACTGGGAATGGAGTTTGCTCAAAAAAGTGGCAATGAACCTATATTGGCGCATTCCTATTTGGGAATGGGCTTGCTTAAAAACAAGCAAAAAAAAATAAAAGAGGCTTTTGAATATGAAAAAAAGGCAATAGACATATTTGAAGCTTTGCAGGAGAACGCAAAACTTTCTAACCGGTATATTGCAGCAGCATTTTACAGCGCCGCTTTGAACGATTCTGTAAACGCTGTCAATTATTATAACAAATCCATCAACCTGGCAACAAAAGTGAGCAATAAAAGGGCCTTGCAAAATGCCTATATTTATCGTTCCGATTTTTATAAGAGCAAAAAAGATTTTACCCGGGCTTACGATGATTATAAAAAATACATTTTGTACCGGGATAGCCTGCAAAATGCCGATGTAACCACACGAATTGCGGAGTTGGAAACCAAATATGAAACCGAGAAAAAGGATAATGAAATTGTAAGGCTTCAAGCCGAACAGCGTATAAACAAATTGCAGGCAGAAAAACAGCAGGCTATTATTAAAGGAAATTTACAGGAGGCTAAGCAGAAAGAGCAGGAAATACAGTTATTATCACAGCAACAACTGTTGCGTGATGCTCAGTTAAAACAAAAAAGCGAAGAACTGGAAAAACAGCAGTTATTAGCAAAAAATACCGAACAGGCACTGAAACTAAGCGAAAGCGAAAAAAAAATACAGCAAACCCAAATAAACGAACAAAAGCAATTTAGGAATTTCCTCTTCGCATTAATTGGTGCTTCAATTTTGCTCGCTACCTTTTTATTTAACAGGTACCAACTTAAAAAGAAAATAGAAAAACAACAGGCATTGCTTGATGTGAGGAACCTGATTGCAAAAGATTTGCATGATGATATTGGCTCTACCCTTAACAGCATAAAAATATTGTCGGAGGTTTCTCAAAGCAACCTGCAAAAGAATTCAGAAAAAGCAGCTGGCCTTATACAGAAAATTACAGAACAATCTGCCAAGATGCAACAAGGCATGGCCGATATTGTTTGGGCCGTAAAGCCCGATGCAGATAAAGTGGAAGACCTGATGGTACGCATACGGGAATATGTAGCCCTTACACTTGAACAAAAAGGAATTGAAACAATGTTTGAAGCTGACGATGCGTCCTTAAAAACCAGCCTAAGTATGCAGGCCCGCAGGGATATATTTTTAGTGATAAAAGAAGCGCTTAATAACCTGGCAAAATATTCAGAAGCAACCAAGGCTTCTATTTCCATACAAGCATTGCCGCAGAAAATAACTATTCAAATATCCGACAACGGAAAAGGGTTCATAACGAACAAAACCTTTACCTCGAACGGGTTAAAAAATATGCGATCGAGAGTGGAGGCATTAAACGGAAAATTTAATGTAGAAAGTTTACCTGGAAATGGCTGCAGAATTGATTTTTGGATCCCATCTACATAATGATGTAGTAAGATGTATTTACCCCGTATTTACATTTGCACTATGGCGATAAAATTACTTATATATGATGATAGTGATGCTATTCGTTTAAGCATGGAGGCATTGTTTAGCGATAGAGAAGATTTTGCAATCGCCGGGCTGATGTCCAATGCAGAAACAGTGGAAACAGATATTGCCGAATTAAAACCCGATATTGTACTGATGGATATTGACATGCCTGTGGTGGATGGAGTTGGGGCAGTGAAGAGAATTAGAAAAATAAACAACTCAGTTCCCATATTAATGCTCACCATTTTTGATGACAACGAACATATTTTTAGCGCTATTTGCGCCGGTGCATCCGGTTACCTTCTAAAGAGCACCTCCAGCGAAGAGTTAATATATTCCATAAAAAATGTATTGGCAGGCGGCGCACCCATGAGCGGCTCGGTGGCAAAAAAAGTATTAGGAATGATACCCAGAGCTGAAACAGAAAGCGAAACGGTGAAAGCTTTGTCTGCCCGTGAAATTGAAATTCTGGGGTTTTTAGTAAAAGGGTATAGTTATAAAATGATTGCTTCCGAACTGGGGATTAGTATTGATACCATTCGCTTCCATATAAAAAACATTTACGAAAAACTTCATGTTCATTCCGCTACAGAAGCCGTTTCAAAAGCCATTAAAGACAGGCTTGTTTCCATTCTTGCTATTTCAACAATTTTACATTAACTACGCTGTAACTACACAATCATGTAGTTGACCGGGCTGCAACAGGATAGTAGTTTTGATTTATAAAACTATTAGTTCATGAAACACTTCATCCTTTTAGCAACCATTTCTCTGTTGCTGTTTGCCTGCTCTAAAAACGATAACGATACACCTGAACCAAAAACCAGGTTAAAGTCTGTCCATTATTCAAGTGGAACAAATATCGCTTATACTTATGCCAATGGCAGAATGGCTACTGAAACCTACACGTACGGCGGCGGTAGCAGTTTATCTTCATTTACGGAGTTTGATGCGCAGAACCGTTTAACTAAATATATTAGTGGAATCGAAAGGGTAGAGAATAGTTACATAGATGGAACCAATCACTGGGAGAAAAAATATTTCAATCTTGCTACTGATACCCTTGTGGGAAAATATACAATCAAAAAAATCGGCAATACCGTTGAGGCAATTTATTACAATGCTGCGGCGCCTGCCGGCACTTACACACAAAAATTCATATACAGCTTCGATACGGATATGAATAATATTCTAAAGACTGAACAATTCAACAGTTCTGCCGTTAAAACCCAAACAACTGTGTTTAGCACCTTCGATAACCAAAAAACTACAAATGAGTTTTTCCCTATTGGTTTCTTTCTTGTTGGGCCAGGCAGGAATAATTATGGTGCATTTATCCGTACGTTACACAGTTCCGGCACCATAACCACTTTTACCTGTACACATGAGTATAATAGCCAGGGTTATGTTACCAAAACTACATTCAATTCCGGCGAAGTTATTACCTACGAGTACGAAACTTATTAATCATACTTTCAAAATTTAAAATCATGAACACAACAGTTAAATTAATTACAGCTTCAGTAGCTGGTATATTTTTCAGCGGCATACTGCTGGCGCAAGACATTAAGGTGCCTTCAAAAATTCAAAAAAACCTTACACCAAATCAACTACCTAAAAACACAGAAATACCTAAAGATTTATTTAAGAAAGATATTGACCTGGCTGTGGAAAAAATCAACCTGTCAATTGTAAGCAGGAAAGATAATTACAGGGGAAGGGTAAAAATGGAAGTGGTAGTAAAAAATGTGGGCAGAAGAAACTACACTACAGGGGCAGAACAACAGGTGGCGATTTTATATGAAAATACCCCGGGTGCAGGAAGCAGGGCAGTTGCTACAAAGGCATTTGGAAATGTAGCAGTAAACGGCACGGTAAAATTCAGTTATTATAAAGACTGGCAAACATCCGATGAGTTTCCGCCTACTTATACAGCAGTGATTGTTTTTGACCCGGATATCTATATAGATGGAAATGATAATAACGACGACTCTAATGCATCTAACAACAAAAAAACTGTAGAGGGCGCTCAGATTAATTCCCTGCCCTGGACTAAGAGTACGAAATAGATAATAACAAATATTGGTATTATGAAACAGGCAATGATTTTAGTAATCCTTCTTTGCAGTATTGCTGCACAGGCACAAATAAAAATAGACGACCCTATAAAGAAAACAGAACGTGCAGTGGAAAACAGAGGGAATACGAGAGTAGACCAGGGAATAGAAAAGGGACTGGACAAAGTAGAAGAAGGAATAATAAATATTTTCAAAAAAAAGAAAAGGAAACAAACTGGCGATAAGGAAACTGCCGGTTCGAATAATACTGCCACCAGCAATAATACAATTGCCGACACCAGTATGCCCAATGAAAAAAACCTGAAAGTGAATAGCAAGTTTGATTTTGTGCCTGGTGAAAAAGTATTGTTTATTGAAGATTTCAGCCAGGA
>JADZFY010000331.1 GCA_020854215.1 Chitinophagaceae bacterium
AAAACATTGACGCGGTAGTCCAACCCACCAAACAGGGCTTTCTTTTTGTATTAGATCGTGAAACAGGAAAACCGATTTTTCCGGTGGAAGAAAAAGCGGTTCCAAAATCGAACCTTCCGGGAGAAGAAGCTTGGCCAACACAACCATTTCCTGTTAAACCCAAGCCTTACGCAAGGCAGTTAATTACAGAAAATGACCTGAGCCATTATTCTCCTGCCGACAGTGAAGCCGTTCGCCAAGCGTTCAGCTCTATGCGATACGAGGGACTTTATACGCCACCGGATTTAAAAGGAACTCTAATGGTTCCCGGAACAAGAGGAGGTTCCAACTGGGGCGGTGCCGCTTATGATGAAGCTAGCAATATTTTATACCTGAGATCCAGTGAGGCGCCCGATATTCAAACCATCATTAAAACAAATCCAACGGCTGTAGCAGGGATGCCTCTGGAAGACCAGGGCCGCAGATTGTACGCCATTTATTGTGGTGCATGCCACGGTAGCAATAAAGTGAGTACAACATCGGCTATTCCATCACTTACTGATTTGAATAAACGAATGAGCAGAGAGACAGCGTTGGATAAAATAAAAAAAGGGAGTGGACTCATGCCACCTTATGCGGGTGTACTAAAGGAAAGCGAACTGCAGTCAATTTTGGCCTATGTACATAGCGCAGATCCGAACACAATTGCAACAACTGCAGATACAGGGTATACCACCCCGTTAAGAGAACTGTATTTGAATACAACCGGCTATATTACATGGAAAGACCCCAGTGGTAACCCGGCTATTACACCACCATGGGGACGGTTGCACGCACTGGATCTTTCCACGGGAGAATACATCTGGCAATTGCCTTTAGGTAACGAAACTAAGCTGCAAATTAATGGTGAACCCGAAACCGGAACCGAAGGAAAATCCGGACCGGTAGTTACTGCGGGTGGATTAATCTTCATTGCCGGCAGCCAGGACAAAAAGCTATGGGCATTAAACAAAACAACCGGGAAAATACTTTGGCAATATGATCTGCCGGCGATTGCAAATGCAACTGTTGCAACCTATTGGATTAACGGAAAACAATATGTAGCCTTATCGGTCGGCGGAACAAAAGAAAATCCATCGGGTTCCATTATGGCATTCGCGTTACCGTAAATAGCGTCTCTCAAAAATACGCGGTCTGACCCGCCTTAGGTCGGGTACCAACCACGTGCATCTTCCGAATAAGCGGTCTGACGCTCCTTGGGTCGCGTACCAACCGCGTGTGTTAAATCTAAGATTTGATTAGTTATGGCATTCCACCGCAACGCCCGGAGCGCTCTGCAAAACAGGACTGATAAATGGAACACCAAGGTTCATCCCCCTTAATATCAGCACGATTGCCATGAGGGCAATACCATAGGGAACCGCCTTGCGCATTGTGCTGCGGACATTGAGGCTTAAAGAAGTACCTAAATAACTTATGGCCATCATGGCGGGTAATGTTCCCAGTCCAAACATTGCCATAAACAGCACCGACTGGTTAATGGTTGAACTGGTAAGCGTTGCGGCAAGCGCTACATATACCATACCGCAGGGAAGTAAACCATTAGCCATCCCCAACACCAGGTAGGACACTGTATGTTTTTTCGATTGCAATACACCAATAATCAGTCGCTGCACGCCGGTATAAAACTTACGCATAAAAGCCGGCTGAATATTTTTGCGATAAAAATAAAAGAGGATTAACAATACCAATATGAGCAATCCCATCCCCATTGAAAACCATTGCTGAAATCCGGCGATATAGATATGCCTTCCGGCGAATCCGAACAATAATCCCAATGCTGCATAAGTAACCACACGTCCAAGTTGGTGCAACAGCAGGGCAAAAAAACGATTTAGCGGTGACAGATGATGAACCGGCAAGGCCAACGCCAACGGGCCACACATGCCCACACAGTGCATACTGCTGAAGAAACCCAGTGCTAATCCTCCGATAATAAACTGCCAGAACATTATAGGGTAATTTTCTGCTCGCTGTAATAGCGTGTGTTATTGCTCGTCCATTCTATTTTTACCAAATACCTTCCTGCTTCAATCAATCCGGCTTTCAGTTCCTGAATCGCATTTCTATCCGGAGCCAGGGGTATCTTTCTGTCTTTCGTTTCATCGTATGCACAGTAGAACCAAAGCGTTCCCTGTATATCACTGTTCTTCATCTCATCAGGGAGTTGCACCACAATCCGATCCTCCAATTTCTGAATTTGAACTTTACTGTTGAGTTCACTCGCACGACGGTGTCCGTCAATCACTTCCTGGTACTTCAGTTCGCTCTTATAATATTCCTTTTCTACCAACTGAAAGTCGGTGTTTAACGCCTTGTACACCATGAACCCCATCAGACAAACAAAAGCAACGATCGCGATGGTAAGTTTGTGTCCCCAGTTCATAATCTGTGTTTTTTGAATAAAGTTTTACTCAGCAGTTATCTCCCCACCGGTCCCAAAAAATTCGTACTTAGTGTGATAATCTTTTTGTCTCCCTCGTAAATACCGATGCTGAGTTCTGTTTTTCTCGCTTCAATTACATTTCGTGGCAACACCACAAAAAAAGAACCTTTGCCCTGCCCTTCTCTTTTCACGATGATATTGGTACCCTCGGCCTCAATAATTCTTCCGGGCATTCCCTCGAGTTTCAGGGAAAGCGAAAGGTCGTGGACTGTTTTGTTGATGACCTTGATATTGTACAGATTCGATACGCTATCGGTTCCCCTTTCCTGGTACAGCATACCTCCAGCCCTCAATATCGTACCATCCACATCTTTTCTTGACAAGAGTAGTGCAGTTAGCAGCACTGATAAAGCAACGAGGAGGATAGAATAGAATTTCATTCTTCCGGTAAACTTCAACTTCTTTCCTTCCGCAATGCCGTTTTCTGAAGCGTAACGGATCAGCCCTCGCTCACGGCCCGTAGCATCCATCATTTTATCACAGGCATCAATACACGAAGTACATCCCACACATTCCATTTGCGTGCCGTTTCGGATATCTATACCGGTTGGACAAACTTTTACACACTGAAAGCAATCAATGCAATCTCCTAATTGAAGAGCGGGATCTTCTGCTTTTTGCTTTTTAAATTTTCCTCTGGGTTCTCCTCTTTTATAATCATAGGCCACAATCATGGAATTGCGGTCCAGCAGTACGCCCTGCAGCCGCCCATACGGACAAACCACCGTGCAAGCCTGCTCCCGGAAGTAGGAAAACACAAAATAAAATACACCCGAAAAAATAACGATGGAAGACAATCCGCCGATATGCTGCGACGCAGGCTCTCTAACGATCTGCATCAATTCATCCATACCGATGATATAGGCTAAAAAAAAGTTAGAAACGATAAAAGCCAGCAGAAAAAATATAAAATGCTTGGCCGTTTTCTTCATTATTTTTTCGCCGTTCCACGGGCCTTTATCCAGCAACCGCTGCGCGGGCGCATCTCCCTCGATGGCAAACTCAATCTTTCGGAAAAGCATTTCCATAAAAATCGTTTGCGGACAAACCCATCCGCAAAACAATCGTCCAAAGGCCGCCGTAAAAAGAATAATAAATACAATAGCGGTAATCATAGTGATCCCGAAAATGAAAAAGTCCTGCGGCCAAAATACCCTGCCAAACAATATAAACTTCGCTTCAGGTATATTGAACAAAAACAATGGCCGTCCCTTGTATTTAATAAATGGCAGGGCAAAAAATAAAGCGAAAAATCCCCAGCTTACCCAGGTACGGATATTAAACAACCTGCCCTTTGTTTTATGCGCATATACCCATTTCCTTTTCCCCTTTTCATCAACAGTAGCTATCCTGTCGCGAAAAGTAGCCGACTCATCCGGAGCGCCGGAAAATTGTTTATGTTGATCGTTCGTCATTATTTTTCATCAAGTCCTTTGCGGTATTTGGTATTCTCATTTTCCGGTAGTGGCAGCAGCGTCTCCACCCTTATACTGTTGCCCCTCCGCCGCCTTAGCCCCCGGCGGATTGGTTCCGTGTAACGACATCACATAGCTGGCTACCTGCGCAATCTGTTTATTGGAATAACTGGTTTGCCATTGCGGCATTGCGTTAATCCCATATTTAATCGTTTTAAAGATACTTTTTATATCTCCTCCGTGCTTCCAGTAATCATCCGTGAGGTTGGGACCTACCATACCGCCACCATCAGCTTTATGACACGCCACACATGCCGTAGTATATATCTTCTTACCCTCTGCTATATCTGCAGCATCGGTAGACACGGTTACGGTATTTTCATCCACCGTTTCTCCCTTTTTGGCAAGATAGGCTTTTACCTCTTCATCGGCTTTCTTCACAGAAATCTCAAACTCTTCTTGGCTCAGCGGCGCACTATACGACACATGATACCGCCAAAAATAAATGACGCCAATAATTATCGTAGCGTAAAAGCCATATAGCCACCAGGGTGGAAGGCGGTTGTCTAATTCGCGGATGCCGTCGTATTCATGGTCAAGTTCTATATCTGCTTCCTGTTCTACCGGTTTAAATTTATTCATATTGTTCCACCAGTTGCGCAGCGTCCATTTAGCCACGGATGCATCTGCGGCAAGCGCAGCCTTTACACTATCTTTCTTCAACAAAAAGCGAATATTATACAACAACGCCAGGATCACTATCATTTCCACAAATATTACAGTGATCATGGTATAAAAAGCAAAGGCAGACAAACCACCTATCGTTTTTGAGGCAGCAACCGCTGTGGCGGGTTGCTCCTGCGCCATCACCGTACCGGCTAATAAAATCAGTACGCCGGTAATTACCGCTACCGGTGTTTGCATTTTTTTCTTTTCTTCTTTCTCCTTTTGCATTTTAATATCGGCCAACCCGGTGAGAAGGCGACCCAGCATAACTATCACCAATAACAATATCAGCATCAGCGTAATTAAAGTCAATGCCAGCGTATTGTTGAGCGCAGAAGGAGCCGGAGGTCCGGCAGCGAATGCCTGCAAGGTGCCCGAAAGTAAAAACACTACGAGTATTGTGCAAGACCTGTATAACATTTTTAAGCAGCGTGAATAGTTGTTTCTAAGCATACCATCTGTTTTATTTGTCCTGATTATCTAAAGGAATACGACTCATTTCATCAATACTTCGCTTATCGGTTTTAAAAACCCAGGTGAGCATAACAATAAAAAAAATAAAGAAGATGCCAAAGGATGTTAGTCCGAGAATATCTACACCACTAATCTTTTCCAGGTAATTAATAAACTTCATATTACAACGGTTATACGTGAGTTATTTTATTGCAGTTTCTTCTGCCAGGGCCTTCGGTTCTAATTTTATATCTTTTCCAACGCGCTGCAGGTAGGCGATCAATGCAATGATTTCTCTGTTGGCCGGCGTTTCAATGTTATCCTTCTTCAAACTGGCTGCTATTGCTTTAGCCTGCGTCATGAGTTCCTGATTGGCTTTTCCATCGAAGCCCTCGGGATAGGGCACACCCAATGTTTGCATTGCCCGTATCTTGACAGGAGTGCTGGAGGTGTCAATTGCGTCATCTAACAGCCAGGGATAGGCGGGCATCACTGAACCGGGCGACATAGATTGTGGGTCATCCATGTGGGTGTAATGCCAGCTGTCCGGATATTTCCCTCCGATACGCGCCAGGTCGGGACCCGTGCGTTTGCTGCCCCATTGGAAAGGATGATCATAAACAAACTCACCTGCCTTGGAATATTCCCCATAGCGTGCCACTTCGTCTCTGAAAGGCCGGATCATCTGAGAGTGACAGGTATAACAACCTTCTCTTACATAAATATCCCGCCCCTGCAATTCGAGCGGTGTGTAGGGCTTTACGCTGGTTATGGTTGGAATATTGGATTTGATTAAAAACGTGGGCATCATTTCTACCACACCGCCAATTCCCACTACAATCAAACTGAAAACCAGCAGCGGAACCGGTCTCCGTTCTATCCACCTGTGCCAGTGTTCCTTACCGTAATGTTCCTTTTTGGGAAGAGGCGCTGCTTCGGCTGCTTCGTTCGCAATAAATTTACCGGCAGCGATTGTTTTAGCGAGGTTATAGCACATTAACAGCGCACCAACGAGGTAAAGTCCACCGCCCACACTTCGGGTAATGTACATGGGAATAATGTTCGTTACCGACTCCAGAAACTGAAACTTAAGCTGTCCTTCCGGAGTGAAGGTTTTCCACATGAGTGATTGGGTGAAACCTGCCCAGTATAACGGTACTGCATACAGTATAATACCAATGGTACCCAGCCAGAAGTGGTTGGTAGCCAGTTTTTTTGAATACAAAGGCGTACCCCACATCTTGGGTACCAGGTAATACAGCATGGCAAAGGCCATAAATCCGTTCCAGCCCAGCCCTCCCACGTGTACGTGCGCAACAATCCAATCTGTATAATGCGCAATGGCACTCAAATTTTTCAAACTTAACAATGGACCTTCCAACGTAGCCATGCCGTAACAGGTAATAGCCACCACCATAAATTTCAATACAGGCTCTTCGCGCACTTTGTCCCATACGCCACGCAGGGTAAACAAGCCGTTAAGCATTCCACCCCAGGACGGGAAGATGAGCATCAACGAAAAAACGGTACCCAGTGACTGTGCCCAATCGGGCAAAGCTGTGTAGAGCAAGTGATGCGGACCTGCCCATATATAGATAAAGATCAGCGACCAGAAGTGAATAATAGAAAGGCGGTAGGAATAAACCGGGCGGTTAGCCGCTTTGGGGAGAAAATAATACATCAACCCCAGAATGGGTGTGGTAAGAAAGAACGCTACGGCATTGTGCCCGTACCACCATTGCACCAATGCATCCTGCACACCGGCATACCAGCTATAACTCTTCATAAAGGAAACCGGTATTTCAACCGAGTTTACAATATGCAGCATAGCCACTGTAACCCAGGTAGCAATATAAAACCAGATGGCCACATACAAATGTTTTTCTCTCCTTTTCAATATGGTGCCAAACATGTTAATCCCAAATACTACCCATACCAGGGTGATGGCGATATCAATGGGCCACTCCAATTCCGCATACTCCTTACCCGTAGTAAAACCCAATAATAAGGTTACTGCCGCAGCCGCAATAATCAACTGCCAGCCCCAGAAATGAATCCAGCTCAGCGTATCGCTGTACATTCGGGTTTTGCAAAGCCGTTGAAGAGAATAATAGACTCCTGTAAAAATACAGTTACCAACAAAGGCAAAAATAATAGCGTTGGTGTGCAGCGGACGTAAACGACCAAACGTAGTTGGAGCAAGGTTAAGGCTCGCTGCCGGCGCATAAATTTGAATTGCTGCCCAAAGACCCGCCAGCATTCCAACCACGGCAAAAACAATAGTGGCATAGCCAAACGCTTTCACGATCTTATTGTCATAATAGAACTTTTCCATTTGCATAACCGGAAATATTTATCGGGATTTTAATGTTTTTTTGAAGACGTCTCGTTGTCAAACAATATTCGGGTTGAAGGGGAATAATCATCCTCAAACTGTCCGCTTTTTACGCTCCATAAGAAAGCGAGGAGAAAAAGTCCAGCCACAGAAATGCTGGCAATTAAGAGTATTATCATTACGCTCATTGCTTTGGAGTTATTTGTAAAAATATCGGGAGCAAAAAGTTTAAGTCATAAGTAATGTCAAGGTAAAAACTGACTTTTGTCATACTATTGTCGGGGAAGAGGGAAGGGAATATCAAATGACCATTCAAAACGCTGCCAGGTTATCCTCATCCATTTCAGCCGGAAACCGGTAATATCTCCCCTACCGCTCCAATTTCATTGCTGCCGCTGCAAACTGGCTCGCTCCAAATGTGAGCAAAATGATACTTAACGAACTTGAGGGCATCAGAATCGCCGCAATCAGTGGAGACAAGGTTCCCTGAACCGCAAAGAACAGCCCTACAATGTTATATACCAACGACAGAATAAATCCAGCAAGTACAATTTTTCGGTTGATATGGCACAAACGGATGAACCGGTGCAATAACCCCAGCTTTTCGGCAGCAATGATGGCATCGCTGGCGGGCGTAAAATTATTGGACTGTCCGCTTGCCGCAATTCCGATGTTACTTTGTTGCAGCGCACCTGCATCGTTCAGTCCGTCTCCAATCATCATTACCTTTTCTCCTTTTTCCTGCAGTTGACGAACGTATGCCAGCTTTTGATCGGGCTTTTGATGAAACAACAACACCGCTTTTTCACCGGCTATTTTTCTTAAGTTCTTTTCTTCTGTAGCATTGTCGCCGGAAATCACCGACAACGGATACTGTTTTTGGAGCTTTTGCAGAAGTTCCGGAATACGGGAGCGATAAACATTACTGAATGTGAAACAGCCGGTTGTAGTATTATCTATATTTATATACACCCTTGTACCCGTCTCTTTTGCAGTGTGAAACCCGTTGTTCCTCATCCCTATACTTATCCGAACACCCTCTACAATGCCCTCAATGCCTTCTCCCGGTTTTTCGGTAAACTCCTGCACATTTAAACCGCGCGTTACGCCTATATGTTT
>JADZFY010000332.1 GCA_020854215.1 Chitinophagaceae bacterium
AAACTGGTCGCGCAGGGTATGGGCAGTAATATATGCTGCAAGCTGCAGATCAGGCTTTCTGCTTATCGCGTAGGAATGAAAGTTATCTGTTTCCTGGTGAGCCGGATTGCAACTGGGCATAAGCAGGAGGAAGTATAAAAGCAGCAGGGATGCGAAATATCTCATATCCGTCTCCATTTAAGATCCTGGGTTTGATACTAATGTTGGGTTAATGAAAACTGAAAGTTACGGTTTCTTAAAGTACATTGTTGTATTCCGCAACCCCATTCAGCAGCGTAACATCAAAAACAATTTCCGCATATTTATCGTCAGTGTACCTTTTCAATCTCCTCTGATCCGCCGTAAATATCCGCTGATCACGTTTTCATCCCATCCGCTGAAACGGCCGCGCTGTACTACAAGGGTCTTATCAGCCGGATGGTTAAGCAGGTAATGAAACACAAATTTTCCCCTGGGATTTTGCCAGCCCATCATTTGTCCAAAGCGAAGATCATTAAACACCAATGTATCGCCCCATTGCTCCACGGTATAAAATTGTTGTGAAAAACGGATCAAATGCTGCACTTCCTCATGATTTGCAACAGCTTTCAATAATGAATCGTTGCGCGGAAACCACGAAAAATTAATCTGCTTTTTATCATCGAATATCGAACGAAAACCAACATGATACCCGGAGTCGTTTCCAGCCACTACATACCAAAGCAGATTGGTTAAAGGCGCCGGAGTAGAAAAATACCGGGTGTAGGAAATGTGCTGTTCCTGCAGGATGTCTTTCACGTCTCTGTTGATGGTTAGCTTATTGAACACACACCAGCTGAGATAAAGAAAAGGGAGCAGTGTACCAAAACGCCACCAATACCTTCGCCGGGGATGATAACTATGCAAACGAAACAACATAACCACCGCAATACCTGCCCATATTGAAAAAAGTGGATCGGCTACATAGATGGCATTGAAAGAAAAACGGTAATGGCTAAACGGTTCCAGCCAGCCAACCCCATAATTATTGAACCCGTCTATAAATAAATGCACCATCACTTCCACCAGAAAAAAAATCACCCATTTACTATACCGTATGTTCACGGGACGATGGACCCTCTCGGCCACTAACGCCAAAACCGGCGCCACAAGTAGCGCAAATGGGATAGAATGGGTGAAACCGCGGTGGGCGAGCAGGTTTTCATCGGTACGCAGCCAAAGCGATCCTAAAAAATCAATGTCAGGTGCACTCTGTGCTAATGCGCCCCAAAGCATTGCTTTCTTTCCAAATCCCCTTCCGAAAAAAGCTTCACCAATACAGGCTCCTAATGCTATGTGCGTGATAGAATCCATTCAAATGATACTCCCCTTTACGGATTGAGCAATAGTTTTTCACAAATGTATTACTTAGCTTACTCATTTATTATTGACATTTGCGGAGCACAAATACGAAGTGAAGCGTGTGCCTGAATTCAGCTACTAACTAATTATGTGCGATAAATACCGGGAGCTTTAGCGATTTCATCAATACATCAGCCATGCTCGGCCGAAACCAGCGGGATACCATACCGCGACGATAGGCACCGAGAACAACCAATGGGCACTGTTCTTCTTCCTTTAGGAAATTAACGATTTCCGTTTCAGGAATACCTTTCAATACTTTATAGCCTGCTTTGGGAAAATGTCTTTTCATAAATTCCCGCATCAGTTTATTATCCGGTAAATGCAGCGACTGGCTCATTGGCTTTACGGACAACACTTCTGATGAATGCGCTTTTAGTGCAGGAAGCATGTAGCTAAACATCTTAATGGCGTGAACAGAAGATGGTTCACCATCAAACAATAATACGAGCTTATCGAATGGCTTGTAATGGGCGGGCACTACCAATACCGGGCACTGAACAGAAGAAAGGATATCCCTGATAAACCGTGTAGGTATGGGTTCGCTGCGATTGGTAAAGGTTTCATTACTGCAGATAATAGCGAGGTCGGCGTAGATACTCTCCTGCAACAAACCCTGTGTGGCGATCTCTTTATTACGGCGAACGGTATAAGGGATTCCCGCTTTCCTGCATGTTGCCTCAAATGCGGCTACAGCTTCGTTTCGGGTATTTTGATCCGCTTCAATCAGTGCCTTCTGCTTTTCGGGAGAAATCCCTCCTTTTTCATCCACCAGGTCGTAAATCTTATAGCTGTGGTGAAAAGGATCTTCAAGAAAAAGTCCAACCAGGTGTGCCTTATTCTCATTTGCAATTTGAATAGCATAGTCACGTGTACTCTTTGCCAATTTTAATCCGTCGAAAACAGCGAGAATTTTTTTCATGGTGAATTACTTTACCCTAAAAGTAAGTGCGTGACAGGTATTTATATCTGATACTCCTCGCTTAAAATCCTGACACTCGTCATAAATAATCGTGTTTATCTTTAACCAACACGATATGTTGCCCACCAAGTACATCATCGTCCACCATTTCAATGTTACCTCCATTCTCCAAAACATTTCCAATTATTTCATCAATGGTATGTCTTACGCATGAAAATTTATTAAAAACATTCAGGGATTCCGAATCCTTCTTCTCCAGAATTTCCGGATTACGTAAAAGACTTCTGCCAAAAACCAGCAGTCGGCCCCGATGGTGGGAGATACTTTTTTGAATTGCCGTGATACCGTTTACTACTTTACCCTCAGTTGCCGCCTTCTCCAATTGACGATACAAATGCTTTACTTTTATCTTTTCCCAATCGGCAATATGTGGCTGAATGAGGTCAAACAATTGTCCTTCGGTTAGTTTACCCTGTTTGTATTCAATGCACTCCACCAAATCTTTTCCATTTGTTGTTACCTGCTTAAACCGGTCGAGTACCTGTTTGCGCCCCAATACCAACACAGGCAGCGGCATTGCAGCTAAGACAATGGAAAGACCGTCATCTGTATGCCGAAGGAATTGTTGAACCACCAGCGCATCATTATCTCCTGTATTTTCTTCTATTGGAAACTCATATCCCCGGTCGGGCATATTGCCAATTCCGTTAGACTTAATTTTCGTAAGTGAAACCTCATCTCCTTCATACAGCGTACTTCTTTTTTCACTTAATACCAGCACCATAAATGCAGGAATCTCCTTTTTAGCATAAACAATATCTCTAACAAAAAAAGATTCGTTTACGGTAATGGTTTCATTCACCGGCATATTCAGGTACATCACTTTTTCAAATACCGGAGAAACATAAATGGCGATACTTTTTTTAAACGTACTGAAATTCAGAGACTGAATAATCATGCGCAGCTTCATCATTACCAGATCAGCAAGATCCTCGTCATATCCGGTACCCATCTCCCACTCCACTCTCTTCATCGCCTTGTTAAGTTTCTGCATCAGTTCATCCTTTCGCTGAATAACGGGTTCAAAAGGCATAATAATCGAAACCGCCGGCCAATGCCGCCTCTTGTCATCAACCGATGGCTCAGATGGAGATATATGAGTTTGAGTTTGCATAAAGAAGGCTTTGCGTTTAAAATACTTTTTCTTCTTCCCTGAAACAATGATAATGGTCATTTTTTA
>JADZFY010000333.1 GCA_020854215.1 Chitinophagaceae bacterium
ACCGCGAACAATTCAGAAAAATTATTGGCAGGGATATTTATTATATAGACAGCTATAATGCCAGTGAAGGTTTTTTTGCCGCCCAGGATAAACCGGATGAGGAAGGCATGTTGCTATTTCTTGATCATGGCATATTTATGGAATTTATGCCTATGGAGGAATACGGCAAGGCCGATCCGCAAACCATTGGTTTGAAGGATGTAGAGTTAGGGAAAAATTACGCCCTGGTAATCAGTACCAACGGCGGATTGTGGCGCTATTTGCTGGGAGATACGATTCAGTTTACCAGCCTGTATCCGTTTCGGGTGAAGGTAACCGGCAGACTTAAACACTACATCAATGCATTTGGCGAAGAGGTAATTGTTGATAATACCGACAAGGCCATTTCTATAGCCTGTGAAAAAACCGGCGCAGTAGTGAATGACTATACCGCTGCACCCGTGTACTTTAGTGATGAAGGAAACGGCGCCCATGAATGGCTGGTGGAATTTGAAAAAGAACCAGCAAGCCTGGATAGCTTTACCATTGAACTGGATAAGGCATTGCAAAGCATCAACAGTGACTACGAAGCAAAGCGGTATAAAAATATTGCACTTCATCTGCCACAACTTCACCAGGTACCCCAGGGCTTGTTTAATGAATGGTTGAAAAGTAAGGGTAAACTGGGAGGGCAGCACAAGGTGCCGCGACTGAGCAACGAAAGAACGCTGATTGAAGAAGTGCTGCGTTTCAAATTATCCTAACGGGCACCTGATGGCGTTCAATTTATTTTCTTTCTGTTATCTTGCAGCATAAATTCAGTTTAATTCATGAAATTACTCAACAACAAAGTTGCTATTGTTACCGGTGCCGCCCGCGGAATTGGAGAAGCTATCGCGCTGAAGCTCGCTGAACATGGCGCGCATATTGCCTTTACCTATGTGAGTGACAGCAGTAAAGAAAAAGCAGAAGGGTTGGAAAAAAAGTTACAGGCGCTTGGGGTAAACGCAAAAGCCTATCAGAGTAATGCCGGCGATTTTGCACAAAGCGAAACACTGGTGAACGACGTGCTGAAAGCCTTTGGTTCGGTAGATATTTGTGTTAATAACGCAGGTATCTCAAAAGATAATTTATTGCTGCGGATGTCGGCTGAGCAATGGGATGATGTGATTCAAACCAACCTGAGAAGTGTTTTCAATATCACCAAACAGGTTATTCGCCCAATGATGAAGGCCAAAAGCGGTAGCATCATTAATATGAGTTCAATAATCGGGATTACGGGTAATGCCGGACAAAGCAGCTATGCGGCCAGTAAAGCGGGCATCATCGGATTTACAAAAAGCATCGCCAAAGAAATGGGTAGCCGCAACATTCGGTGTAACGCTATTGCTCCCGGATTTATTGAAACCGATATGACCGGTTATCTCAAAGAAGGAGATGCCGCTGAAAAATACAAAAGCAATATTCCCCTGGGCAGATTCGGAACGGGTGAAAATATTGCTGATGTAACCCTGTTTCTGGCAAGCGACTGGAGCAGCTATATTACCGGTCAGGTGATTAGTGTTTGCGGAGGATTAAATACGTAACGGTATCTTTTACTGAAATTCGTCCTTTGTTGCTTAATGATGCGAATAGCCTTAGCCGCTCCTACACCTCACAGAATTGTCATACAAAAGCAATAAATTGAAATATAACCACATAAAGGATGCCCCGCAGGTTTGCGGGGTTTACTTATTGTAGTATCGGGGCTTATATTTGCGGCTATACAAAATATAGCATAATGAGTAATAACAGCAAAGGCATTCTACCGGCAATAATCTGGCTTACAACAATAGCATTGGGAACCGCACATGCAACACCGGTTCCTGTAAAAAAGTTCCCTTATTTTAATGCTGCAACAACATCATTTCAGCGTATAAGCGATACCGTGCATTATCCCGACGAACACCATTTCAAAAATATTCAGCAGCTCACTTTTGGAGGAGATAATGCTGAAGCATACTGGAGTTATGATAGTAAATACCTGGTTTTTCAACGCACCAACCCAAAAGAAGGTGTTAACTGCGACCAGATCTATATAGGAAAAGTTCCGCAACAGCCTGGTGAAAAGTTTGAATATAAAATGGTAAGCACCGGTAAAGGCAGAACCACCTGTGCTTTTTTTACCAAAGACGGCAAGCATATTATTTATGCTTCTACGCATCTGGGGTCGGATGATTGTCCGCCGGTACCCGACCGTAAAAAATATGGCAACCGGTACATCTGGCCGCTATACAACAGCTACGATATTTTTATGGCAGATCTTGACGGAAAAATTGTAAAACAGCTTACCCACGCCACAGGCTATGATGCCGAAGCCACGCTTTCTCCCGACGGGAAGAAAATGATATATACCAGCGACAAAGACGGCGACCTGGATTTATATATTATGGATTTGAAATCCGGCAAGGAAAAAAAAGTAACGCATACTTTAGGTTATGACGGTGGCGCCTGGTTTAGTCCTGATGGGAAAAAGATCATTTGGCGTGCCTCCCGCCCAAAAACAGAAGCCGAAGTAAAAGAGTATAAGGAACTGCTTGCAGAAGGAATGGTTGCACCAACCAATATGGAAGTATTTGTTGCAAACGTAGATGGCAGCAACGCTCGGCAGGTTACTTCCTTTGGACAAGCCAACTGGGCGCCCAGCTTCATGCCCGACAGCAAGCGTATCATTTTTGCCTCCAATCACGAATACAAAAGAGGCTTCCCCTTTAATATGTACACCATTAACGAAGACGGCAGCAACCTGCAAAAAATAAGCAGGGACAAAGGATTTGATGCCTTCCCGATGTTTTCCCCGGATGGTAAAAAAGTGGCCTTCTCCAGCAACCGCAACAACGGCGGAACAAGAGATACCAATGTTTTTATTGCTGATTGGGTAGAATAGGAAGGTTTAAAGATTTACAGATCACGTTAGGGTTAAGGTTGCTCAATAAGCGAACCGCAAATGAAATAATCAGGTGGGCGTATTTGCGTACGCATGTGCAAACGCTGACTTGAATTGTTAATGGTATCCGCTAATTGGCAGCCTTTATTTTTTCACGGTATTGGAATCTTCTCTCCCAGAAACTTCGGTTCTGCACCCAATAAATAATCAATAAACACTTTAACACGGGCAAATTTTTCCCTAACCTGTATCTTAAACCCACCTGCTGCATCCACATCCTTCGCGTTAAATCCAATGGCGGCTATTCCTTCCCGTGAGGCGATATAGATGGCTCGCTCGTTCTGAAAAGGTTGGGAAATTACAGTAACGGAATCCTGCCCGAAGATGGCCTTGAGCCTCACAATAGAATCAAATGTTCTGAATCCTGCATAATCAGAATAAATACAGGACGAATCAACACCGGCTTTCAACAGGTCGGCCCGCATAAAGGCAGGCTCGTTGTAATAAATAGTACTGTTATCTCCACTAATAATAATATAGGTGATCTTTCCCGCCTCCAACAAACGAACGGCAGCGGCTATACGATACGTATAGTAGGGATTCGGCAGTCCTCCTACCAGGTACCTGGAAGTGCCCAACAGCAGTCCGGTTTTATTGTACGGGATATTTTCGATGTTGGAATACAGTTTTCCCTTCGCAGCATTGGTAATTGCCCTATCGCAAAAAAATACAGCCAGCAATACCAACAACAGTACCACCGCAAGCGCATACCCTATTAACCTGACTTTTCGCATATAGGCAATTTTACCTAACAGACAGATGGCGCACCATCACTGCAAATCGTACTTACTCATATAACGGTCAAACAACTGGGTTTGTTTACTCCTTAAATCTACTAAACGCCCCTGTATGATAGCATGGGTGATGATACTGGTGCGCATATCCAGAATATCTCCTTCACTAATGATAATATTGGCGTCTTTGCCGGCTTCAATAGAACCGGTACGGTTGTCTATTCCTAAAATTTTAGCCGTATTTAGCGTGATGGCGCTCAATGCCTGCTCTTTGGTTAGTCCAAAAGCAGCCGCAGTGCCCGCATTAAAAGCCAGGTTGCGATAGCGGGCGTTGTTCGCATCGTCATTCAACGCGAATAATACGCCTGCCTGTTGTAAAATTGCAGGAGTTTTATAAGGCTGGTCATAGTCTTCGTCTTCCGTGGAAGGCAGATTGTGCTGCGCATTCAAAACGACCGGTATCTGGTACTCCTTTAACAGCGGTGCAATTTGCCAGCTGTCTGCTCCGCCGGCGATCACTACATCAAACCCAAACTCTTTTACAAAGTCAATTGCCGTTAACATTTGTTTTACCTGATCTGCATGAACGAAAAGCTTCTGGCGTTTAGAAAATAATCCCTTTACCGCTTCGAGCTTAAGGTTAGTGGAAGCATGCGTGGTTTCCTCCAGATAAGCCTTCGCCTCCCTGAAAAAACTTTTGATGGCTTCTATTCTTTCCAAAGCCTGGCGTGTAATCTCTTCGGGTTTTTGATTTGCGGTGGTGGTAAAGAAAAAGCTGCGTGCCGGAAAAAACGATGGAAGATGAAGATGAATACCATTGTCTGTTGCATAGGCGGCATCTTCCCAGTTCCATGCGTCTAACTGAACAACCGAGGAGGAACCGCTGATG
>JADZFY010000334.1 GCA_020854215.1 Chitinophagaceae bacterium
CCAATAAACCTCAGTTTGCAGCTATTTCAGTATTTCAGCCTCCCCGTTCTTCCGGTATAATATAGAACAGATAGTTTGTATTATTCACCGTTTATTTTTTTACCATGTTAAATGCTATTATCAGCTTTTCCGTAAAGAATAAGCTTATTGTAGGTTTGCTTACCCTTGCGCTTGTGATTTGGGGAAGCATTGACCTGAAGAACTTACCCATTGATGCGCTTCCGGATATTACCAGTAACCAGGTGCAGATTATTACTACATCGCCTTCGTTAGCCGCTCCGGAAGTAGAACGACTGATCACTTTTCCGCTGGAACAGGCCAATGCCAATATTCCCGGACTAAAAGAAATGCGTTCCATTTCAAGGTTCGGTTTATCTGTTGTAACGGTAGTTTTTGATGATAATACCGATATATACTGGGCCCGGCAGCAGGTGGCCGAAAGGCTGAACCTGGTGCGGGAACAAATTCCGGACGGAACGGGACAACCCGAACTGGCGCCGACTACCACTGGTATCGGCGAAGTATATCAATACGTGCTGCGACCCAAAAAAGGATACGAAGGGAAATACGATCTCACCGAACTGCGCTCCCTGCAGGACTGGATAGTGCGCAGACAATTGTTAGGCACACCCGGTGTGGCAGATGTGAGCAGTTTTGGCGGCTATCTGAAGCAATACGAAATTGCTGTACAGCCCGATCATTTAAAAAGCATGAATGTTACGATTGCCGACGTATTTGCTGCATTGGAGAAAAACAACCAGAATTCCGGCGGCGCTTATATTGAAAAAGGTCCGGCGGCGCTGTTTATCCGAACAGAAGGGTTAGCCACTACAACCGCTGAACTGGAAAAAATATTTGTTAGGCATACCACCTCAGGTATTCCTGTTTATTTGAAGGACGTAGCAGAAGTGCGCATTGGACATGCCATACGGTATGGTGCCATGACTTATAAAGATCAGGGTGAAGTAGCCGGAGCAGTGGTCCTGATGCTAAAAGGCGCCAATGCTTCGCAGGTGATAAAAGACGTGAAAAAACGAATCGAACAAATAAAAAAGACCCTGCCTGAAGGTATTGTACTTGAAACGTTTTACGATCGCACCAAAATGGTGGATAATGCCATTGGCACGGTAAAAACAAATCTATTGGAGGGCGCCCTTATCGTAATTTTTGTGCTGGTTTTATTTCTCGGCAATTTAAGGGCAGGCTTAATTGTGGCATCGGTTATCCCATTGTCCATGCTATTTGCCGTTATATTAATGAATCTCTTTGGCGTCTCGGGTAATTTGATGAGTTTGGGTGCATTAGATTTTGGATTGATTGTTGACGGTGCGGTTATTATTGTGGAAGCGGTTTTACACAGACTCGGGCATAATAAACAATTTGCCGGTGTAACGCGTATCACACAAAACAAATTGAACGAAGAGGTGGAATCTTCGGCAGGCAAGATGATGAATGCCGCAGTGTTCGGACAAATTATTATCCTCATTGTGTATTTGCCCATTCTTACCCTTACCGGTATAGAAGGAAAAATGTTCCGGCCAATGGCACAAACCGTTTCTTTTGCGTTGATCGGCGCTTTTTTACTTTCACTTACTTATGTGCCCATGATGTCATCGCTATGTTTAAGCAAAAAACTTGCGCATAAAGATACCTGGGCCGATAAGATGATGAAGAGATTACAGGGGTGGTACCGCCCTTTCTTGAAAAAAGCACTTGCGTTTCCTAAAGTGGTGGTGGTATTTACCTTGTTACTATTTGGCTGGGCGATATTTATCATGAGCCGGCTGGGCGGTGAGTTTATTCCCAAACTTGAGGAAGGCGATTTTGCTGTGGACGCCCGCTTGCTTACCGGTAGTTCACTAACCGAAACCATTAAGCTAACCCAAAAAGCAGCGGCAATTTTGCAAGACCGTTTTCCGGAAGTAG
Organism: Chitinophagaceae bacterium; assembly: GCA_020854215.1. GTDB lineage: Bacteria > Bacteroidota > Bacteroidia > Chitinophagales > Chitinophagaceae > Agriterribacter. The sequence goes on from JADZFY010000334.1 coordinate 1,927, forward strand.
AAAAAATAGTCACCCGTATTGGCGCCAGTGAAATTCCCACCGACCCCATGCCGCTGGAAATGACGGACATCATGATTACCTTAAAACCTAAAAAGGAATGGACTTCGGCTTCGTCGTTTGACGAGTTGGCAGAGTTGATGAGCAAGGCATTGGAAGAAATCCCGGGAATGACTAACGGTTTCCAGTACCCGGTACAGATGCGGTTTAACGAACTGATATCGGGCGCCCGCCAGGATATAGTTTGTAAAATCTTTGGTGAAAACTTAGACAGCCTTTCGGCTTATGCCAATCAAATGGGCAATATCGTTTCAACCGTAGAGGGAGCCAAAGACATTTATATTGAAATTGTAACCGGACTACCCCAGGTGGTTATTAAATACAACCGCGAATTGATGGCACATTATCACCTGAATGTGGATGATGTAAACCGGGTAATTCGTACTGCCTTTGCCGGGGAAGCAGCCGGTGTAGTATATGAAAATGAAAGGCGCTACGATCTTGTGGTGAGATTGCAGGATGAGAAACGAAAGGATATTTCCGACGTGCAACAACTGCTCATCCCCACTCCTTCCGGTTTGCAGGTACCATTGTACCAGGTGGCGACGGTTGATATTAAAGAAGGCCCTAACCAGATCCAGCGCGAAAATGCGCAACGCAGGATTATGGTAGGTTTTAATGTAAGAGGAAGAGATGTGGAATCCGTAGTAGAAGAACTCAGTAGTAAAGTAGAAAGTGAACTAAAATTTACCGCCGGCTATTACGTAAAGTATGGCGGACAGTTTGAAAACCTGGTGGAAGCCACTCAGCGTTTATCCATTGCCGTACCCGTGGCCTTACTGCTAATTCTGGTAATGCTGTATTTCGCATTTGGTTCGCTGAAATATGGGCTGCTCATCTTCTCTGCCATTCCATTATCAGCCATCGGCGGTATCCTGGCCTTATGGCTCAGGGATTTACCTTTCAGCATTTCTGCCGGAGTTGGATTTATTGCCTTATTTGGGGTGGCAGTTTTAAACGGAATTGTGCTGATTTCGGAATTTAACCGCTTAAAGCAATCAGGATTAAAGGATATTCAACAAATTATTATGGAAGGAACACAAATAAGGCTGCGCCCGGTGTTGATGACGGCAAGTGTAGCTTCGCTGGGCTTTCTGCCTATGGCGTTAAGCCAGGGCGCCGGAGCAGAAGTACAAAGGCCTCTCGCTACCGTGGTAATTGGCGGACTAATAACTGCCACCATGCTTACTTTGGTTGTTCTACCGTTATTATACCGATGGTTTGAAAAAGGTGGAATGAAAAAAATGAAAATCAAACCTGCGGCAACGGTTATACTATTTCTGCTGTTGGGTGGCTCTGTACAAAGTCAACAAAGACTAACGCTGGATGAAATGCTGAGAATGGGCAGTGACAAGAATCTTAACTTACAATCGGTAAAAAAGAAATCCGATTACTGGAAACAACTGCAATCGGGTGTTTTTGATCCGGGCAAAACTCAGGTGGGTGGTGAATACGGGGGAATTAACGGCGTAAAGAATGATACCCGCTTTTTTGTAAGCCAGGGCTTTAATCTGCCAATTGTGTACCGCCGCCAGCAACAATTGTATAAAAGCGAACAAAGCGCACAGCAGCAGTTGGCCAATTGGAAAGAGGCGGAACTACACAGGGAAATTAAACTCGTGTTTTATGCATTGGTTGACGCACTGGAGAGAAAGCGGTGGTTACAGCGATTAGATTCCGTGTACAGTCGCTTTCAACAATCGGCAAACCTTCGTTTACAGGCGGGCGAAAGCAATGTACTCGAAAAAACAACTGCCGATGCGCAGTTGCAGCAGTTGCTCTTGCAGCAACAGCAATTAGACGCAGATATACTGATAGGGCAACAGCAACTGCAATGGCTGCTCCACACTGATGAACTTTTCCTCCCTGCATACACGCATTTTAAAAAAGAAAACATCGTTCTGGCTGATACATCGGCCGTGGCTGCTCACCCGCAAATTCAGTTTAATAAATTGCAGGAGAAAACGGCAGCAGCACAAACACTTGTGGAAAGAACAAAGTTGTCGCCGGATTTTGCTGTTGGCTACAGTAACCAATCCATTGTTGGCTATCACAGTGATGATGGCGTTAGCCAAAAGTATTACGGTGGCGCCAACCGCTTTCATATTACCAGTTTAACCGTTGGTATTCCATTGTTTAACAGCGCCACAAAAGCAAAGATTAAAGCCGGCAGGGTCCAGGAAGAAGTGGCAGCAATCAACACAACGGCCACCGAACAATTGATAAAACACAATCTGCAACAGCTCACATTGGAATTCAAAAAACAACAGAACAATCTGCTGTATTATCAAAATACCGGGTTGCAGATGGCTGAACTAATGATACAAACCGCAAAACTCAGTTTTGAAAACGGGGAGATCAGCTACATAGAATGGACTATGCTGGTGAACAATGCGGTAAATATTCAGTTGAATTATCTAAATGCTGTACACCAATACAATCAAACCCTTATAGAATTAGAATACTTAACCGGAAAATAAATTTTATGCGTTACCTATATATCATTTTACACGTAGGGTTGATAACAGCCTGTGCTTCAAAGAAACAACCCGAAGAAAAACAAAGTCCTGTATCTGAAAATTCAGTAACACTTACCGCAGTACAAATTAAAAATGCCGGTGTTGAAACAGGCATTATACAAAAACAATTGTTGAACAGCGAGCTTAAAGTACATGGGCTGGTGGATGTGCCCCCGCAGAATATGGTGTCCATCAGTTTTCCATTGGGAGGATATCTTAAACATACAAATCTGCTGCCGGGTATGCACGTAAACAAAGGAGAAGTAATTGCTATAATGGAAGATCAGGCACTGATACAATTGCAGCAGGATTACCTGATTGCACAGGCAAAACTGCAGTATGCGGAAAAGGATTTTGAACGGCAGAAAATGCTGAATGAAAATAAAGTGAACGCCGACAAAGTGTATCAAAGAGCACAGGAAGAGTTCGCTTCCCAAAAAGCAATAGTGAAAGGATTTAGTGAAAAGCTGAAACTGATCGGCATTCATCCTGGCACACTGAACGAAAATACCATTTCCAGAAGTGTTCCCCTGTATTCACCCATCAACGGCTTTGTATCCAAAGTGAATGTGAACATGGGTAAATACGTAGTTGCATCGGATGTATTGTTTGAATTGATTAACCCGGCAGATATTCATGCTGTGCTTACCGTATTTGAAAAAGATCTGGCCAAAGTAAAACCTAAACAAAAAGTAATGGTCACTTTTGTGGATGATCCTTCTACGGAGTATGAGTGTGAGGTATTGCTGATAACAAAAAATGTTGACGACAACCGCAGCGCGCTGGTGCATTGCCATTTTGAAGCACAGCCCCAACAATTATTACCCGGAATGTTTTTAAATGCGCGTATTAAAGTGAGTAATGCTGAAGTAACTGCTGTACCAGAGGCTGCCGTAGTGCGTTACGGCAATGATGAGTTTGTGCTGGAAGACAAAGGAAGCAATAGCTTTCACCTTTTAGCCGTTCAAACGGGAATGAAGGAAGATGGCATGGTGGAGATTATGAGTAAGGATAACGATCTTTCGGGCAAAACAGTAATTATTAAAAACGCCTATGCGGTATTATCGCAGATAAAGAATGCGGGAGAAGAGTAAACCTGTTAGGTTTGCCGCGCTGCTTTTCCACCCGGCAAACCTAACAGGTTTATTCCAGCCGCCCGGTTTGTGTCTCCACAAACCGGCGACAATTTAGAGTGCACCCCAGACTGGCAAACCTAACAGGTTTGAGCCAAAATATGTATCTTTAACCTCATCCTTAATATGAGTTCACCGGTAAAAATATTGCCCCATTACACCTACGCCGAATATGTGCAATGGGAAGGTCAATGGGAATTGATTGATGGCATACCCTATGCCATGAGCCCCTCTCCTGTGCCCAAACACCAGCGCATTGCAGGAAATATGCTTAGCGAGTTCAGAGTGCAGCTCAAAAACTGCAAAAAATGCGCTGTTTATCAGCCTGTAGATTACCGCGTTGCCAACGATACCATTTTGCAACCGGATATGCTGATAGTATGCGGCGTCATCACGAAAAATTATTTGGACTTCGCTCCTGCGCTGGTGGCTGAAATACTTTCTCCTGCAACGGCATTAAAAGACCGGCATACCAAATACAGTATTTATGAATCGCAGGGAATACCCTACTATATTATTATTGCGCCGGACACTGAAGAAGTAGAAGTTTACATCTTACAGAATGGGACATACCTGCTTTCAGCTAAAGGAAGAGACATTAAACATGAGTTTAATATCGAAGATTGTAATGCAGTAATTGATTTTAAAGAGATATGGTGAGATTTTTTCAGACCTGTTAGGTTTGCCCCGAAGGGGGCAGCGCTGCGAACCTAACAGGTCTAAAAATATCAAATTACCTTATAATTTCCCCTTTTAACCGCAGCAATTCCGTTTCTGACAACTTGGTATTATATCTTGCGGCAATCAGCCGGTCGTAAGCCTCTTCCAGGCTCTTTTGTGCTTCGCGTAACTCGAGATAAGTGGATACCCCCTGTCGGAAACGTTCAAGGGCTATCATTACATTTTCTTTTGCCAGTTCAATGTTTTCTTCCTCCAACCGTAACGCATTGATCTGATACTGGTAACTGTTAAAGGCTACTTTCACCCACACATTTACCAGGCTTTTTTGTTTGGACACAACGATCTGCTGATAATCCAGGTCTAACTTTGCCTGACGGATATTTCGTTGTACGCTCATATTATTCAACAAAGGAATCGTAGCCGTAAAGCCAAAATTATAGCCCTTGTTGCGGCTGAAGTAGGGAGCAAAGGGACTGATATTATTCTTATTTTCATTTCGCGTAAAGTTATATGCGGATACAAACGATACACCCGGCCAGCGTTCCGATTTCGCTTCTTTAAGAGAAATACCCGCTATCTCTGCGTTCTTTACCGCCTGCAAAATGCCGGGGTTTGAAGTTTCCACCTGGTTTTGAACATCCTCAATATTCATTTTCACATTCAACGGGATAGAATCAGCCACTTCGTACATCGCGGGGAGTTTCATACCCGTAAGCTGATTCAACTGATCCTTCAACTGCGTCATCGTAGTCTGTTGTTCCAGGTGGGCTGCTTTCTGAGCATTCAAATCCACCCTGGCCTGCAATAGTTCCGGCTTGGTGCCCAATCCAACGGATAATTTTCGGTCGGCAAGTTTCACTCTTTCTTCATTAATGGACATCTGCTCTTCTATAGCTTTCAGCAACTGCTTTTGCCGTACAATCAAATAATAGTTATTGATAATCTCCGCTGTAGTGTTCACCACCTGGTTTTTCAGGTTTATTCTGCCCAGATTATATAACTCTTCCACTTTTTGTTTTGTCGCAAACATTCTTAAACCGTCGAATAATGTCCAGTTTAAATTTAATGCCGCGTTGATATTACCGGTTTTAATCCCCGATCCTTCCACATCATCGCGGTTATTATACTTTTGCTTTTGTGCCGAAGTAGTCCACAAAGTACCCACTGTGGCATTGAGTCTGGGCAAAAAAGCGCCGTACACATATTGCTGATCGGTAGCTGCTGCTGCAGAATCGTTGTTCAGCAACAAAATATCATAGTTACTTTGAAGGGCAGCGGCAATGGCTTCCTGCAAAGTAATCATTTGTTGTGCCCGGGCTGAAACATGTAAACCGCATGCTATTGTAAGGAAACTGATGATTCTTTTCCACTCCATAACTGGTCAGGCTCTTTTTTTTCTGAAAAATATTCGTCAATATGACTTTCGTGTTTTCGTGCCGAAAGGAAACTATACATTGCAGGAATTACAAAAAGCGTCAATACCAAAGAAAAAATAATACCACCAACGATAACGATACCCAGCGGGATACGGCTTGTGGCTGCGGCACCTAATGACAAGGCAATAGGCAATGCACCCAACGACATTGCCAGGCTGGTCATCAGGATGGGTCTTAACCTGGCAACGGCCGCATCTATCACCGCTTTACTTTTTGGAATTCCTGCCCGTTGTTTCTGATTAGCAAATTCTACAATCAGGATACCATTCTTGGTAACCAGTCCAATGAGCATAATCATTCCAATTTGCGAAAATATATTCAGGGTTTGATCGAACAACCATAATGACAGCACCGCACCTGCAATGGCCAATGGTACAGTAAACATGATGATAAAGGGATCAATAAAA
>JADZFY010000335.1 GCA_020854215.1 Chitinophagaceae bacterium
AGCTGCGGTGGTGGTTTTAAGGGAGAAGAAAGGTCGTGGCTGGCCAACTTTGGCTGTAATGTGCTTGAGTATTTTGCAGCGTTTAATGTGAAGTTTTCGCCGCGCTATATTCAAAACCTGCAGAAACAGCGGGATGAGCTTCCCGGTGAGATCAGCAAGTTGCAGGAAGAAAGCCCGTCCACCGAGGAGGCAGCCACAAAAATAAAAGCAGCAATCATTAACAAGCAAAAGGCATTGGATAAAGCAATAGAGGAATTGAATCAATGGAGCGCCGCTGAATTTGAAAAGTTAACGCCCAGGCAACAGGCATTATACCAAAACGCGTTCGTGGTAAACAATGGCGATCCTTCCTATCATAGCATTACGACTTTACAATACAAAGAGGGAGATACAGAACGTAAACTAACTGTACCGGAAGGAGATGTGCTTTATCAGTTCCGTAAAGATGTGAACGAAGGGAAACTCCCTACGGTGTCCTGGCTGGCCAGTCCGCAAAATTTTTCAGACCATCCGAGTGCGCCCTGGTATGGTGCATGGTATGTATCTGAAATACTGGATATTCTTACCCAAAACCCGGAGGTGTGGAAGAAGACCATTTTTATACTCACTTACGATGAGAATGACGGATACTTTGATCATATTCCGCCATTTTCCATACCAGATAGCAAAAAGCCCGATACCGGAAAATGTTCAACCGGTATTGATACCGAAATTGAGCATGTAAGGATGGCGAGTGAGCAGGCGCTTGGCGTAGGTTCCAGGCAATCCCGGGAGGCGCCCATTGGTCTTGGCTTTCGCGTGCCCATGGTCATCGCCTCGCCCTGGAGCCGCGGAGGCAGGGTTTGTTCGGCAGTTTATGACCATACATCCACCCTGCAGTTTTTGGAAAAATTTTTAAACAAAAAGTACAATAAGCATATTCACCTGGATAATATCAGCCAGTGGCGGCGCACTATTTGTGGCGACCTTACGGAGGTGTTTAGTCCTTTCGATGGTTCCAAAGTAAACCAGGTACCTTTTCTTAAACGCGACCCTTTTGTTGAAACCATATTTAATGCAAAGTTTAAGGAAGAACCCTCCGGATACCAGCAATTATCTGCAAAAGATACTGACGCGATTGTACAAAATCCTGTTGGCGCTGCATTGCTTCCGGGCCAGGAAGAAGGCATTCGGTCTTCATGTGCGCTTCCCTACGAATTGTATGCGGACAGTTATATTGATACAGCGAAAAAAGAGATCTCTTTTCAGTTAAAATCAGGGGATATATTTTTCGGAAATGATGCGGCGGGTTCTCCTTTTACCGTATATGCCCCCGGTAAATTTACAGACGCTGCGGGAGTAACCGAAAATGCAAGAAACTGGTCTTTTGCCGTGTCGCCGGGAGATAGCCTGATTTACGCCTGGCCAATAGATGCTTTTGAAGAAAAACAATATCACCTGCGTTTGTACGGGCCAAACGGCTTTTACCGCGAGTGTATGGGAAATGATGAAGACCCGCGATTGCAGATCCAATGTCTTTATGAAACAGGGGGCAGGAACCATAAACCAACAGGAAATATTGTGCTTGATATGTCCAATAGCGATCCGTCAAAACCTTCGCATATTGAAGTAACAGACAATGCTTACGGGAAGAATCGCATCAGAAAAACCATCATCGGCAGCGCAAATGAAAAGCTAATCCTTAATCTGAAAAGCAGTTATGGCTGGTATGATTTCAGCGTCAGGGTTGCCGGCTTTGATCAATTTGAAAAACGTTTTGCCGGCCGGGTAGAAACAGGAAAGGAGAGTTTTACGGATCCGTTTATGGGAAGAGTGAAGAACTAAAACCAAATTTTTCGGACTTAGTTAATCAATTTATAGGAAGTAATGCAGCACCCTTAGCTATTACTATTTTATTGACAACAGTAACAAATCTTTTCTCAAAAAATGAAGAAAGAATTAATAATTGAGTTGCTCAGTAAGTTTGAAAATGCCTGTTTCGAAATTAAGGGAATTGAATGCTGGAGTGCCAGGGAGTTGCAGGAGATATTAGGCTATGCAAAATGGGATAATTTCTTAAAAGTAATAGATAAAGCGAAAACCGCTTGTGAAAAGGCGGGAGGCGCCATACCAGACCATTTTGCCGAAACCGGGAAAATGGTTGCGTTAGGCAGCGGTTCCGAAAGAGAAATTATTGATTTTGCACTGACCCGGTATGCTTGCTATTTAATCGCACAAAATGGAGATTCATCTAAGAATGAAATTGCGTTTGCCCAAACCTATTTTGCGGTACAAACCCGCCGGCAGGAAATTATTGAACAAAGGCTACTTGAGGTAGCAAGAGTATCAGTAAGAGAAAAGCTTTCTAAATCCGAAAAAAAATTATCGGGAATTATTTACGAAAGAGGCATTGACGAAAAAGGCTTTGCTATTATAAGAAGCAAAGGCGATCAGGCCTTGTTTGGCGGATTCTCTACAAATGACATGAAGAAAAAATTAGGTGTGCCGGAAAACAGGCCGCTTGCTGACTTTTTACCTACACTTACTATTAAAGCAAAAGATTTTGCAACCGAACTGACCAGCCATAATGTGACCGAGAAAGCTCTAAAAGGTGAAACAGCTATAACAAAAGAACATATTGATAACAACCAGGCAGTACGCAAAATGCTGCATGAAAGAGGAGTAAAGCCAGAAGCGCTGCCTCCTGCCGAAGACGTAAAAAAGGTACAACGCAAATTGGAAGGTGATGAGAAGAGAATTTTGAAAGATGTGAAAAAGAAAAAGTAAGCAACCACCATTCTCCAGGATAAAGGAAAAATATTCGCACAAAACCATCTTCTTTCAGTGAAATATCACCAGTTTTTCTCAAAGAAAAATTTGAACCTGTATGATGAGATTTCCTTTCACGATGCCTTACAACAAAATGATTTACCAATATAAGAGAAAGAACAACCCGTATTCAGTTCATTTTAAGATTGTTGTTTAGACTCGGTTTTTACTATCGGAAATACACAGTCTAATAGCTTTTCCGCGCTTTCTTCAGGGGTCTCAACGGCTGTGTTCAGCACCAGATCAGGCGAAACAGCCGGCTGATAGGCAGAGCCTATACCGGTGAAATCGGTTATTTCGTGATTTCGTGCTTTATGATAAAGGCCTTTTACGTCGCGTTGCTCACAAACATACAGCGGGCAGTTAACGGATACTTCAAAATACTTTTCGCCCGTAATGGTTGCCGCCAAGTCCCGATGTTTTTGCATTGGCGTAATAAAGGAGCAAATAA
>JADZFY010000336.1 GCA_020854215.1 Chitinophagaceae bacterium
ATTATATGAGTGTATGATATGCCTTACGGCATACAACAAAAGGACATACAGTGCGGGAAGCGTGTGCGCAGGATGCTATTGGTTGCAATGGATAACATACACTTTCTAAAGTATGCAAAATTAGTAGACTTTAGCATCATTCCAAATTTTAGTTAAAAAATTTCATCTCTATCAACGGTTAAATCGAAACGTAACGCTTTCAATTCACAAGAGAACTCCACGTTTTCCTGCAAGAACGTTACTTCGAAAAAAACCGTCTTACAATTAAATACAACGAGAAAATGGGAAACAATGTCAGCAGAAAGAAACGATTGATGGCTGTTGCCAAATAAAAAAGCTCTTTCGGCAGGCGCCGGAAGAGCTTTGATAGTATAACCAGTTTAAGAGTAATCAGCTTCTTTTCCGACTTATCTGCTCCGCTTACGCGGAAATGGAATTGGCACCTTTTTCCATCATTGCAGGTAAACGCATAATGAAATAGGTTGTCAAGGCTTCGCTGGGCCAGTCCCTCAGCCTTTCTCGATAAGTATCCTTTGTAAGAACTGGCGCAAAGATAAGATCAAAACGATAAAAAAATAAAAAAAATAAATTCCCTGTAAAATAAATTGGAGGTTTCGAATTCTGCATTATCTTTGTCCACCAGTTTGATAGAGTAATACAGATTCGCTTTGATGGTAATGAATAGAATATATTGTTGCTGCTGTTGTTGCATGTGACTTTGCAGACGAAAACGATGCAGACAAAAAGTGTAATGATGTTCTTGTTTACTATCAATTATTAAATGTATTATGACGCAATCGAATCTTCAAAGCGAAATTCCCCATCTTACTTCGCTGTTACATTCTTCCAACGTTGTTCAAAACCTACGGGTATTATCGGACAGGTTTCCCGGAGAAGTTGTTTTTTCCACGAGCTTTAGCTGGGAAGATCAAATTATTTCACATTTTATATTTTCCGAATCATTAAATATCGAAGTATTTACACTGGATACAGGACGTTTGTTTGCAGAAACTTATTCTACCTGGAGCCGCACGCTGGAAAAATATCAGGTTCCCATAAAAGCGTATTATCCCAATACCCAGGCCATAGAGAAATTAGTAACCGAAAAAGGACCCAACAGTTTTTACGAATCCGTTGAGAACCGTAAAGAATGCTGTTTTGTGCGCAAAGTGGAACCTTTGCAAAGAGCACTCCAAAACAAGAAAATATGGATCACCGGCATTCGGTCCGAGCACTCCCCCAACCGGCACGACATGCCACAGATTGAATGGGACGGCACGAACAATATCATCAAATATCACCCATTGCTTCATTGGAGTACAAATGAAGTAACCGGTTTTGTAAACGACAACAATATTCCTTACAACCCGCTTCACGACAAGGGATTTGTAAGTATTGGCTGTGCACCCTGTACCAGAGCGATACGCCCCGGAGAAGATTTTCGCGCCGGAAGATGGTGGTGGGAGGATACTTCAAAAAAAGAATGCGGATTACACGTGCATGTGGAGAATGTGGAAAGTGTGGAAAATGTGGAAAATGTGGAAAATGTGGGACACCTGTCCGCCGGCAGGCAGGTATGAGAAATGGAAAATGAAAAATATTTCCGGATGAGAAATGTGGAGGATTTTAAATCCCACACAAATTAAGTAAGGATAAACAGAAAATTAACCATAACGTAATTAACAAAATATAGATGAGTAACTATCACCTGGATTATTTGGATGAACTGGAGTCGGAATCCATTCATATTTTTAGGGAAGTGGCGGGGCAATTTGAAAAACCCGCGCTGTTGTTCAGTGGTGGAAAAGACTCCATAACGTTGGTGCATCTGGCACTGAAGGCTTTTCGTCCTGGAAAGTTCCCCTTTCCGCTGGTGCACATTGATACCGGGCACAACTTTCCGGAAGCGTTACAATTTCGTGATGAGTTAACGGAGCAAATCGGCGAAAAACTGATTGTTCGTAAGGTGGAAGACACCATAAAAACAAAACGGCTCACTGAGCAAAAAGGAAAATTTGCCAGCCGGAACCAGTTACAAACCTATACCTTGCTGGACACTATTGAGGAGTTTGGTTTTGATGTTTGTATCGGTGGCGCCCGAAGAGATGAGGAAAAAGCCAGGGCGAAGGAAAGAATATTTTCGGTACGGGATGAGTTTGGACAATGGGATCCGAAAAAGCAGCGCCCGGAATTGTGGAACACCTATAATGGCAAGATTCACAAAGGGGAAAATGTACGTGCATTTCCCATTAGCAACTGGACCGAACTTGACATTTGGAACTATATTCTTCGTGAAAAAATAGCACTGCCCTCCATTTATTTTGCACACCAGCGCGAAGTGCTGGAGTATGAAGGACAATTTGTGGCCGTATCAGATTTCATTCGCATTGATGAATCAGATAAAATCATTCAGAAAAAAGTACGCTACCGTACGGTTGGCGATATGACGTGTACGGCAGCAGTTGCGTCGGAAGCCACAACAGTAGAAGATATCATCAATGAAATTATTGCTACCAAAACCAGCGAACGTGGTGAAACCCGAATAGATGATAAGGTATCGGAAGCAGCCATGGAAGACAGAAAGAAAAACGGATATTTTTAGATCGCCGCATTGGGTGCCGGCACCTCAATCTCTCAAACATCAATCTATAAACGAAACTCATGGACATACTCAGATTTATAACCGCAGGAAATGTTGATGATGGAAAAAGCACTTTGATAGGGCGTTTGCTGTACGACAGCAAAAATATCATGGTGGACCAACTGGAGGCCATTGAAAGACAAACAAAAAACAGGGAAGACGGTGATATTGACCTTGCATTGCTTACCGATGGTTTACGTGCCGAACGGGAACAGGGGATTACTATTGATGTAGCTTATAAATATTTTACTACGCCAAAACGTAAGTTCATTATTGCCGATGCACCCGGACATATTCAGTACACCCGCAACATGGTCACTGGCGCGTCCAATTCAGACCTCATCATCATCCTGATTGACGCCCGCAATGGCGTTGCGGAACAAACCCGCCGGCATTCCATTATTGCATCGTTGTTGAATATGCCACAGGTGATTGTAGCCGTTAATAAAATGGACCTGGTAGATTATTCCCAGGATGTTTACAACAACATTGTTATCGAATATTCGAAACTGGCAAAAGCATTGGA
>JADZFY010000337.1 GCA_020854215.1 Chitinophagaceae bacterium
GCTGGTCGTTACTGTCACGCATGGGTGAAGAACCGGAGGGCTATGATATTATGCCCGCCTCTGTAAGAATATCAAAAAATGAAATACTGGTAACCACCCGCAAAAAAGAAGGTGATAACAGTTTTATCCCGGCGTGGTTTTCGTCTGACAATGGTAAAAGCTGGACACCACTGCAAAATGCATCGGACGATACCGGCATAGGAAGCCCACCCGCAATGATTAAGTTGAAAGACGGCCGTATTTGCCTCGTGTATGGTTATAGAGCTGATGCGGAAAGCATTGACGCTAAAATAAAAACAAGTGATATCCGGGCGCGCCTAAGCAGTGATAATGGCAAATCATGGAGCAGGGAATATGTTTTACGCAATGATGGATCCGGTCAGGATATAGGTTATCCGCGCATTGTGCAGCGTCCCGACGGCAAAATTGTAGCAGTATATTATTTTATGGATAAAAAAACAGGAAAGGAAAGGTACATTGGCGCTACAATATGGAGCCCGCCTGCCGTGGGAAAAGAATAATGCCGCTAAAAACGTAAAGCTGTTTATTGCAATACTTTTGAGTGCTGTTAATGCTGTACAATCCCTTCCAGCCGCAATAAAAATGTATACTCCAGCGCGATATCTTTTAAAAAATCAAATCGTCCTGATGCACCACCATGTCCAAAATCCATATTGGTATGGAGCAGTAATACATGACGGTCTGTTTTCGTTGCCCTAAGTTTGGCTACCCATTTTGCCGGTTCAAAATATTGTACCTGGCTATCATGGAGTCCCGTTGTAACCAGCATATTGGGATAGTCCTTTGCTTCCACATTTTCATAGGGAGAATAAGAGCGCATATAATCATACGCTGCTTTATCGGCTTCCGGGTTGCCCCATTCGTCATATTCGTTGGTTGTTAATGGAATACTGGCGTCCAGCATGGTATTCACCACATCTACAAAAGGTACCTGGGCAATAATACCATTCCACAAATCGGGAGCCATATTGGCCACTGCACCCATCAGCAGGCCGCCGGCGCTGCCACCCTGCGCATACAAATGCTCAGGTGAAGTAAAGTTTTCTTTTATAAGGTATCTTCCACAATCTATAAAATCGGTAAAGCTGTTTTTCTTATTCATCAACTTTCCTTCTTCGTACCATTGCCTTCCCATCTCCTCACCGCCACGAATATGCGCAATGGCAAAAGCAAAACCCCTGTTTAATAAACTCAGGCGGCTGCTGTTGAAAGTTGCATTCATACTCACTCCGTAGGAGCCATAACCATATAACAACAGTGGTGCGGTTCCATTTTTTACAAATCCTTTTTTATAAACAATGGAGATCGGAACCATAGTGCCGCCACCGGCAGGTGCGTATAATCGTTCGGTTATATAATCCTCTGCATGGTATCCGCCCAAAACCTCCTGTTGTTTCATTAGTTTTTTCTCTCCGGAGGTCATATTGTAATCGTAGGTAGTTTGGGGCGTTATCATTGAGGTATAGATGTAACGCAGTGTGTTGCTGTTAAACTCCGGGTTAGCGCCCAGGGATGCGTGGTATGCCGGTTCTTCAAAGTGAAGATAGTGTTCCTTTCCGGAAGAAATATTCCGGATGCGAATTTGGATCAATCCATTCTTACGTTCCCGCACTACAAGGAAGTTCCGGAATACATCAATATATTCAATCAAAACGTCTGGCCGATGCGCGATGACTTCTTTCCATTGTGTACTTTCTGTTTTATTCAGCGGACATTCCATTAGTCGGAAGTTTTTCGCATTCAGGTTGGTAACGATATAAAACTTTTCGCCAAGGTCTTTAACATCATATAGCACCTCTTTCATCCGTGGCTGAAAAACCTTGAAATCGGCCCGGGGTTCATCCGCTTTGATAAAACGCATTTCGCTGGAAAGGGTAGCCTGTGAGGAAATGAAAATATAACGGCCGGATTTGGTCTTTCCCACACCAATATAATTGGAGGGATCTTTCTCCTCATAAACCGTAACATCGTTGTTAGCGTTGGTGTGCAATATGTGCCGCCGTATCTTTTCGGTAAGCAGGGTTTGAGGATTATTGTGGGTATAGAATAAAGTGCTGTTATCACTTGCCCATACGGAACTTCCGGTAGTACCTCCTATCGCATCTTTATATAACTCACCTGTTTCCAGGTTTTTGATGTAGAGGGTGTATTGCCTGCGGGAAACGGTATCTACGCCAAAGGCCAGCAGTTTGTTGTTGTCGCTGATATTGAATCCGGTAACAGAAAAATAGGGATGGTCCTGCGCGAGTTCATCTACATCCAATAGAACCTCTTCAGGAGCATCAAGGTGCTCCTTTTTCCGGCAATATTTAAAATACTGTTTTCCATCATCGGTTCTGGAATAGTAGTAGTATCCATTTTTGTAAACCGGAACAGATTCATCTTTTTCCTTTATCCGGCCTTTCATCTCCTGGAATAATTTTTCCCGGAATGATTTGGAGTCCGTCATCATCGTATCGAGATAAGCATTTTCTTCCTTCAGATAGTTTACCACCTCAGTACTATCGGGACCTTGCTTAAAATAATCAATCATCCAGTAGTAATTATCCGTAACGGTATCTCCGTGCACTATCCGTTGATGCGGCTTAACGGCGGCAACCGGAGGTTTAATCGTCATATTCCACATATCAGTTTTCGTTTCATTTTTTTTCGGAGCATTGCAGGCAGTCATCAACGCAATAATCACCAACATCCATACAGCGAGAGATGTTTTCATGAATTTGATTTATGAAAGTTAATAAACAGGATATCTTACACCATGTGTTTAGTTAAGCCTTCGTATGTTATAGAGAGCTTAGGAAATCGTATGCTCCGAACTTTTTTCTGCGGGAGTGCCTGGCGCCATTATAGCTCGTACGGCATCGGCAATGGCTGCGGCATCATAGCCGGCTTCGTGGCGAAGCTCCCTGAGTGTCCCCTGCTCAATCACCCTATCGGGAATACCTAAAATTTTAATGCTTGCACGGTACTGGTGTAGTGCCATAAACTCCAATACGGCACTACCAAATCCGCCCTGCACGGTGCCGTCTTCAACAGTGATGATTTTGTTATAGCGGGAAAATACTTCATGTAACAATGCCTCATCGAGCGGTTTTGCAAAACGCATATCATAATGCGCGGGGTTAAGTTCCTCCGCCCGAAGGTCGCGAATAGCTGCAGCGGCAAAATTTCCGGGATGACCAAGAGTAAGAATGGCAACGCCCTCTCCGTCTTTCAGCTTTCGGCCGGTACCCGGTTTAATTTTTTTCATCTCCGTTCTCCACCCTCCCTGCTCGGGAGGCAGGTCGGGAAAAACGCCTTCGCCGCGGGGATAGCGAATAACAAAGGGATGCGTGTTTTCATCCAATTGCGCCGTGTACATCAGGTTGCGCAATTCACGCTCATTCATGGGAGCACTAACAATCATATTAGGGATACAACGCATGTAAGCGATGTCGTAGGCACCGTGATGGGTAGCTCCATCTTCACCAACCAGTCCGGCACGGTCGAGGCAGAATATGACCGGTAGATCCTGAATGGCCACGTCATGCACTACCTGATCGTAGGCGCGTTGCATAAACGAAGAATAGATATTGCAGAACACTTTCATGCCCTGGGTAGCCATACCGGCACTCAGCGTTACTGCGTGTTGCTCACAAATGCCTACATCAAATGCACGGTCTGGCATTTCGTCCATCATAAATTTCATAGACGAGCCGGAGGGCATGGCAGGTGTAACACCAAATATCTTGTTGTTTTTCTTAGCCAGTTCTATAATGGTATATCCAAACACATCCTGGTATTTGGGTGGTTGCGGCAAATCAAATTGCTTTTTATATATCTCGCCCGTGATCTTATCAAACAAACCGGGTGCATGCCATTTGGTTTGATCCTTTTCGGCAAGGGAATAGCCTTTGCCTTTAACCGTGAGGATATGTAACAGTTTGGGCCCGGGAATTTTTTTTAGGTCCTGCAACACGTCAACGAGTTTATTGATGTTGTGTCCGTCTATTGGACCGAAATAGCGCAGATTTAACGCTTCAAATAAATTGCTGCTTTTATTTACAAATCCTTTAATACTGTGTTCAAGCTTGCTGGCCATTTCACGGGTAAACCGTTTGCCTACAGGCAACTTACCCAGGGCATTCCAAATATCATCCTTCAGTTTATTATAGGTTTGGGAAGTGGTAATATCGGTAAGGTATTCTTTAAGGGCACCCACATTTTGATCAATACTCATACAATTGTCGTTGAGAATGATCAGCATGTCGGCATCGGCTACTCCGGCGTGATTCATGCCTTCGAAAGCGAGTCCGGCCGTCATTGCACCGTCGCCGATAACTGCTACCGATTTCCTGTCTTCCTTTTTATATTTGGCTGCCATGGCCATTCCCAATGCGGCAGAAATAGAAGTGGAGGAATGCCCTACACCAAAACTGTCATATTCGCTTTCCGCCCGGCGGGGGAATCCGCTTAGACCATTGTATTTTCGGTTGGTACTAAAAACCTCCCTTCGTCCCGTTAAAATTTTATGTCCATACGCCTGGTGCCCCACATCCCATACCAGCTGATCGTAGGGGGTATTGAGCACATAATGCAGGGCTACAGTGAGTTCCACTACACCCAGGCTGGCACCAAAATGCCCGCCATGTACACTCACTACATCAATAATATATTGACGGAGCTCTCCACAAAGCTGAAGCAGTTGCTCCCGGCTTAACTTTTTGAGATCGCTGGAATTATTGATTTGTTGTAAAAGTGGCCCCGGTGTTATATCCATGAAAACCTGTTGAATCAACGGCAAAAATAAGATATTAATAATTTTTACGGGAAGTAAATATCCCGGGGAAACGGTTTTATTGGAGCCGGAAAGATCATCTGCACATGAGGGCTGAAATGCTCTGATACAGCCGTTAACCCGCGTTTTCTGCCATTAGTAATACAAATTTTCGAACAACTCCCGGAAATGTTTAGATTTGGCACATGGCGAATAAATTATCCAGGTATTGGTGGTGTCAGATATGTGGTTGGGGGGTGTTTGCACTCATCAATATCTTTTTTGCCTATACCTATGACAAGACAATTTCAGAAAAACTGATTATCAGGCTGTTGATTGCCCTTTCTGTGGGTATTCCCATCACGCATCTCATGCGCAATATTATTATTGGACGTAACTGGTTAGTGCTGCCAATCGAAAAAATCGTTCCCCGTCTTTTTGGTTGCCTCGTTGTTGCCAGTTTTATCTATTCACTCACCCTGCTTTCCATTTTTGAGCTTTTTAATCTGTCAGAAACGGATCCCAATAAACAGGTGGCTTTTTTAAACAAGCTGGTGCTCCGCACTTTCGACAGTTCTCTTATTTTAATGGTTTGGGTATTGATCTATTATGTGTACCATTTTTTTCAGAGAAATAAAAAGCAGGAAGTAGATACATTTCGGCTGCAATCATTGGTAAAGGAACTGGAGTTAAAAACGATTAAATCTCATATTAACCCTCATTTTATATTTAACTCTTTGAACAGTATCCGGGCGTTGGTGGATGAAAACCCGCAACGTGCCAGGCAGGCAATTACCGAATTGAGCAATATCCTGCGCAGCAGCATGCAAACGGAAAAGCTGGAAACGGTACCGTTAGAACAGGAATTAAATATCGTGAAGGA
>JADZFY010000338.1 GCA_020854215.1 Chitinophagaceae bacterium
ACGGTCTTGCCATTTTTATACTCTTTCATTCTCTCGGTCGTAATTTATATTTAATAGTTGTTACTATAGCCAATATCTCCGTTATTTCTTTATGCAGCGGTTGAATAATTTTTTCGGGCGCAAGTAAGGTTTCTTCAAACAACTCCAGCCAAAATTGCGTTTCATCTGCTTCCTCTGTCACTATGCACATTTTACTGTAAAATTCTGCTCTCGACCTGCCTCTGCATGCAGCTCTGTAATTAGCAGCCACCGATGTTGCTGAACGCAGTAACTGCTTTCCAAGAATATAAGTGGCGCCTGCTTTTGGGAGATTTTTATAAAACAAAATGATACTGATTGCAAATTTTTTAGTTCGGTTACGCATTTCAGTATTGAATGCATCATTGTTTTGTTGCTTCATAATCTGTGTTTTTTAGGTGTAGAATGTAAGATAGCCAAAAATGGCAAAATGGTAAGAGGGGTAGAATGGCAAAACGGTAAAATGGTAAAATGGTAAGAGGGGTAAAATGGTAAGAGGGGTAAATTGGTAGAAAAAATCATGCGATTCTCTTTTTACGGTTTTACCATCTTACGGTCTTACCATCTTCCGGTCTTACTCTCTTCCGGTCTTACCTACCACCACGCTTTAAACGGTTTGTATTCCTCCATGTTTAATATATGTTTTACCAATTTATAACATTCCAGCTTCACCAGGTGCTTATAACTTACACTCCTTCCAAGCAACCGGTGCTTTATCGTTTCATTCAGCTTTTCATCCCATGCTTTTACCACTTTTTTTCTACCACTGTCTTTCAGCAAGCAACTGTTAAGGTTATGGTCAAAGTCGCTTTTCTGAACTATTTTTTTGTTCAGCACGGCAAATATCAATCTGTCTGCCAATATGGGCTTAAATACTTCTGCAAGGTCTAATGCCAATGAATAGCGGCGAAAGCCCGGCTGATGCAAAAAGCTGATCGTAGGATTCAACTGGGTATGATAAATCATATCTAAGCAAAGTGTATAGCACATCATATTTACAAAAGATACCATCGCATTTACTTCATTATTGGGTGGCTGTTTGGTACGGTTACCCATCTCAAAATCGTTGATGATCAGATCAAAGGCTTCATAGTAAGTCATCCGGATATTGCCTTCTATACCCATCAGCATTTCGGTATCTGTTGCTTTTGGAATTTGCGTAACAAGCATTTCAATTCTTTCAATTTGAGCAGACGTATCTTTATCCCTGTTGTTGTAATAGCGCAGGTTTTTTACCATATTGAACGCCGCGCCTTCAATAAACTTTTGGGCTATCGGCATACGCTTCTTCGGTTTGGAATACGCATCGGTTTGCGCGATCAATACTTTTCCGCTTAATAAATATTCCTTAGGCATAAAACTGCCGGTGTAATGTTCGTGGTAATCAAAAAAATGAACCGCTATTTGCTCTTTGCCTAAAAAATTATATAGAGCGCTGTTTGCATCCAATGCGCCAAAACAATACAGATCGCTTACTCCCTCCACGGGAATATATTTAGGTTGTCCATCATTGCCATCCTCGTCAACTGGAGTAAACTTTAGCGTATTGTCTTTGCGGCTCATTCGGCCGGGGTTAAAGAGGTAGTAGGTTTTTTTCATGAGTTCATTTTCAAAAAGATAAACTTCAGCAAATTCATTAGAAAGAAAGGATCACTGGCAGCAAACAGTACTGTTTATATTTATGTCGCCATCTTCCGGTCTTTCCATCTTACCATCTTACCATCTTGCCATCTTCCGGTCTTACCATCTTACCATCTTCCGGTCTTACCATCGTACTCTCTCACTCTCCCACATAACACAACTCATAGTAACTACAGCTTTTGCATATCTTACTATTTATCCTGGACGGACACACTTCACTTTCCTGTAAAACGGCTATTTTATGGATCACTTCTTTTAAATACTCCCGGTCCGGTTCTGTAATCCAAACCTCATCTGTTTGCCTCAGTTTAGGATATTCCAATGTGGCGTGTACGCCTTGGATACCGTTTAATTCCAGCAGCCAGATATAAAATTTCACCTGCCATTCATGCGCTTCTTCTACCCTGTCGCTGCGTTTGACCTCGTGAATGATCTTTTCTTTGGCATCGTAAAAGTCTATTTTGCCCAATAGTTGAACGCCATCTTTGGTGGTAGCCGACATCTCTATCTCCGTAAATTTTGCCGCGCGTTGGGGATAACTGGTCTCATGCAGCAATTTGCCATCATACACCGTGTCGGAAGTATGCTCCATGTTTATACCGTGAGTAAACAACCATAGCTTGCGCTTGCAAACATGATAGTAATTGATATGCGTTGCGGTGATGTTCATCAGTAAATATACAGATAGTGGTTTGAAATAAACTACTGCCCGTTATGCAGACAATATTTTATTGCGGGGTATGTTTACCGCTGGCCTTCGCCACATCTTTGCCCATACTTCAACTCGACAATGGGTATGCCTGATTATCAGAAAATAAAAAATATATGCCGGCAAAACAGTGTAATTTCAACACGGCTACTGGATGAATTTTTACTTCATTACGCGGCGAAGCACGATAAGCTGACAGCGGAGCTAAGTAACCAACTGACCAAATACAGGCATATCTTTCACAAAGAAGATACAGCCTGGGTTGATGGTATTACAGCGCAATACGCAGGTCACCGGATATTTAAAAAGGAGGGTTTGATCAAAAAATATCTTAAGCACAGTGCCCTCAAAGACCTGCTCCCGGAGGAACGGTCGTATTTGGAACAACAGGCTGCAACACCCTGGCGTTTTAGTTTCAGCATTATCGTTGCCAGCCCTGAAACCGACTTTTATGAAATGGAAGATGTATTCAGTGAAGAATCCTTCTTACTTTTTTCGCCGGGAATTGCCCGGTTTTTAGAAACCGGCTACTGACGACTATGGTTTAATCTTATTGGCTTTAACGGGCATTGCTGGCAGAGTTTTGGCCCCATCAATGGGTACAAGAGTTTTGAGCCGGACGATATTTTCTTTTTTGCTACGGAACTATCCGCTTCTATTGAAGACGAAGCTGACATTATAAACCATATTGAGCAGCACCCGGTTCCCTATATGATGCTATTGTCGGGAAGTGAGTTGCCCTGCACCGTTAAAGGGAATGACGAAATTGTGTTTGCCCTGGCAGAATATGACATTGCCGTACTACCGGAATCTTTCGTGGAAAAACAATTTGCGTTCAAACATGCCGGAACCGTTACAGAATATGGTTTGAAGCGATGGAATAGCCTTCCGCATTTTGCGCAATTCTACTTCGATAAGCACCGGCATAAGCTCTTACTATCAGCCATGACGGACCGGGGTTTCCTCAAACTAACAGAAACGCTTACTGCAATGGGCTTTCCAGTCAATCCCGAACCCGACTTGAGATTGCACCTTACCATGCTGCATACGGCTGAAAAAATACTGCGAAAGAAAATTGTATTGAATCCATATTCCAGCTTATTTGCCGAGAAAACCTCTCCTGCCCGCCAGCAGGAGTTGGATAAACTAAATGAAACGATAGCACTGATGCTTCCGGATATTAATGCCGGCAGGCAACCCGACTTACAGTCTCTTGCCCGGAAAACCGGAGCCGATATGGAAACGATACAGGAAATTCTTGAGCACATTAAGAAAACTATGCGGGGTGCTCCAAAGCGGTAAAGTAGTATTACCATGAAAATAGTAAATCGGGTATAATCTTTTCATGGAAAAGTTTCTCTACTCCTCCACATAGCACCCATTTATAATAACTGCAGCATTTACAGTTTCCTTTACAGGAAGCTTCGACAGTTAGTTCCATATGATTGCCGTTGCACTTCGGATAGCTGGTTACGTGGAGGAGCTTCCCATCGGCAACGATTTCGGAGTTGTGCTCCATTTGAATACCATTACTAAAGAGCCGGAGTTGATGTGTACAAACCAGGTAGTAATTTATATGTGTGGCAGTAAGTACCTGGCATTTGTTTAATACAGGAAACCGAATAACCACAAAGGAATTTTATTGCTTTCACCATTTTTGATTCCGTCTGCCGCCATAAAGGAGAGAGGAATACCTTTTATTTGCCGACTCGTTTTTCCTGCACCCCCAATTTCAAAAGTGTAAGTATTATTAATCATAAAATCACCAAATCTTGAGGAGGAAACATCGTGTTTAACACTCATTTGGTTGAAAAAAAAGGTCTCTCTTAGGTTGCCGGCATTGGGTGTATCTCCAGCTAGCGTAAAGGCTAAATTGGTGTTTTCGAGATATATTTTCTCGGGTTTTTGCAAATAGCTCACTCCCTTATTTTGACTTCTTAACAGATTTATAATTTGTCCTCTTTCTAAAAGATCCAATGCTTTGAGTATTGAATTTCTGGGAATACCTACTTTTTCGGATAGGCTTTGAATATTAGGTGTAAAGGGTACAGACTGGCTGATGATGTATAAGAGTTTTCGTAAACTACGAATAGTGGAATAATTGATGGCTTCCACATTCGGGATATCCACTTCTGTAATGAGTTGCAGAATTTGTTGTAGTTTTTGATGAAAAAAAGAATGCTCTTCCTTAGAAAATGGATAATAGCCAATGGATAAATATTGTTTAAAAAGCTTTAAACTGTCAAAAGCATCATTGAGGTTGGGTGACAACTGATGATGATGATGCAGGATTTCCTCCAAAGGCAATACCGGGAAATTTTTATTATAATGCAATGCTAAAAACTCTCTAAAAGAAAGTCCTTTTAAAATATAATTATTCGCTCTTCTGGATAAATCTGCCTGCCCCTGATTGATTTTTAAGACAGAAGAACCAGTGGCTACAAATTTGGCGTCGTGAAGATTATCATACATGTTTTTTAAATCTGCCGACCAATATGGATATTGATGAACTTCATCTAAATAAAAATTTCGATATCCTTTTTCGTATAAATCTTCTACCAGTAGTAGAAGTCTGTTCTGTTCGAAATAGAAATCATCTAAGCTTAAATAAATGCTTTGAGCGGTGGTTGTTTTCAGTTGCTGGAGTAGCAGGGTAGTTTTGCCCACACCTCTGGCACCGGTAATTATGGAAAGTCTGCTATTCCAGTCAATTTCATCATGGAGATACCTGACAAAATCGCCCTTTATTACTTTTATTCTTTGTTGCGATATTTTAATTAATCTTTCCATATTGCTTTCTTAAATCAACAGACATCGTGAGTAGTTTTTTAATAAAGCAAATTTATCTATTGCTTTTTTAAAAAAGCAGTTTAGTAGAATGATTTTTTTATAAAGTACAGTCAATTTGTTCAATACAGCCTGAAACGGTGGGATGGGCTTCCTCATATTACCAAATTTTATGACGATAGTAAAAATATGGTACAGCTCAACGCCATGTCGGATAAGGGTTTTGCAAAGCCTACCGAAAAAATGAAAGCAGCCGGAATACCCGTATCTCCAAAACCGGATATACAATTGCTGGCAAAAAAAACGGGCTACGACGAGATTACAATAAAGGACATCATTGCACAGATGCACCATAAACCGGATGGATGGATGAGCATATCCATTTCCTAAGATTGCTGATATTTTAGCATCATGGTAAACTCATTTGCTTTTATTTAAAAGCATAAGCAGTTTTTGAGTGTAGCCTGCCATAAACACAGGAATGTTCAGCAAACCATCCTGCAGTCTCAGGTTTTGTAAAGAATAGCGAATACGCAAAGGCGGATTGTATTGCTGATGATACAGGGTAAGGCTGCGGCTGCGGATATTTTCATCAGACTTCACTTCAGCAGGTATCACTTCGTTGCCGGATTGGATGATAAAATCCACTTCAGCCTGTGCGCCGGATGTCCAGTAACGGGGCGTGGTCTCCAATTGACTGATGAGATGCTGCAATACAAAGTTTTCCGTAAGCGCTCCTTTAAACGCACTGAACAGCCGGTTGCCTTCGCTTATGGCAGATGGGTGCAGTCCGGAAAGCCTTCTGAGCAAACCAACGTCCAAAAGATATAATTTGAAGGCCGACAGATCATCATAAGCAGAAAGCGGCAACCCGGGTTTACTGGTGCGAAAAATACGATAGAGCAATCCGGCATCCGCAAGCCACAGCAGCGCGTTCTCATACTCCCTGGCACGGGCGCCGGGTTGTGCCGCCTGGTAAAGAAATTTTTTATTTTCTCTCGCCAGTTGCGATGGTACGGAGGAAAAGATATGGTTTATCTTAGGTACATCTTTTGCTTCGGCATGTTTTGAAAAATCCAGCGCGTAAGCATTAAGTATGTTTTGCAGCACCTGCTGTGTTTTGTCAATATCTTTTTCTTCCAGCAGGCTCACTGCGGCCTCAGGCATGCCTCCGCAAATGAAATATTTTTTCAGCTTATCCACCAATGGGTTGAAAAATATATCGGGCAAAGGCTCCGGCTTGTCTATGTTTTCCAGGTAATCAAATAATGCCGGATCGTCTGCCGAAAGAAATTCCAAAAACTCAAGCGGCTGCACCTGCAAAATGTCCACCTTGCCTACCGGGAAGCTTTGCCCTTTGGAAAGCGCCACGCCTAACAGGGAGCCTGCACATGCAATAGCATATTGCGGTGTATTTTCATTAAAATATTTCAGGCTGTTGAGCGCTTCATTACACTCCTGTATCTCATCAAAAATGATCAGGGTTTTTTGCGGTTCGATGGGTTTGCCATGTACCAAGGTAAGATTCTCCAGCAAGCGGTTTGTATCTTTTGTTTGCAGGAAAAACTGCTTCAGTTCGGGCTGCTCTTCAAAATTGAAATAGGCAATATTGGAAAAATTTGTTTTACCAAAGCGTTTTAAAAGAAAAGTTTTGCCCACCTGCCTGGCTCCGCGCAGCAGCAGCGGCTTTCTTTTTTTGGATTTTTGCCAGGCAATCAGTTTACCCTCAATCTGCCTTTTTATTTCCATTTGGCAAAGATAAGTTCAAATTATGTGATTTTCTACACTAAAAACGAACTTATTGTGTGATTTTCTCGTTCTGTTGGTGTTGGACGGCTTCTTTAAGACAGCGGTTTCAAACCATCCTGACTAAACGGTTCCGGCGAAGGGAAACGTTCAGGTGTGAAACGACAGTAGTAACCAAAAAGATCTTCACGGAATAACGTTTTGTAGTAGTGAAATTTGAACTTATAATATTTGGATGGAATGAAAGGTGATTTTTCTGCGATTTTCATAAGGCTGGTTTTTCGGATTTTGCGAGGCAATGAGTTTAAACTCAATACGCCTTTTTATTCTCATTTGGGATAGTCGTATTGCAGACTATTTGTTATTTCACATCTTTGAAGTTGTTATGCGGGAACAGATTAAAATAGCTCATTAAAAAATCTCCGTAATTCATCTATTGTCTGCTCGCTCTCCACCCACATACCTTTTGGCAATTGATGTTTCAACCGGTTATTCCAACTATTGTTTGCCTGCATTATGCGATCTTGCCGAAAGAAATCGTTTGGATGCTGAAAAGAGATATTCTTAAAATTGCATTTTTCCATAAAAGCTTTCTTTACAGTACTCCAATCTATATCCGAAATATAGTTCTTAATGTACCATAGATCATAATAATCCCTCGCTTCTCCCCGGTTGCGTTGGAGCAATGAGCGCATTTTTTCTGATAAAATTTCGGGTATGGAATAACAGGGTACCTGCGTTGTAATTAATGTCCTGTCGCTGTAAGGATGAATGATATCGCGGCTTTCACTCTCCAGTAACTGAAGCTCATGGCTTCTTGCATCTGATTCAATAAAGATGTGGCATTGCTCCCTAAAAACAGAAACTTCATTCCTCCGATGATTAGCGCCCCAAAAACAAATCTTCATATCCCATCCCATGAAATTGTTCTTAAAAAGCACTTCGTCAAAAGTCAGCAGATTGAATAAAATTCCTGTTTGGACAGAAATATTGTTACACACATTTACTATATCATTCCGGGTCAGTTTAAAATTTTTGTCTGTAATGGTTAGATCAATATCCTCAGAAAACCGGTAAGTTTCGAAATAGCACTTTTTTAAGCAAGTGCCTCCTTTGAATACAATTTTTTCTTTTGCCCATTGTTGTGAAAAAAGTCCGTTCAGGAAATGACCGATCACATAATCTTTGTCAATGGTGTTGGCCGGCACTTCCAATTGTTCAGCAAACTGCTGTATTTCCTTTTGGAGTATTTTCATCAATACAGGTTATTAGCTATATCTAAAATATTTTGTTCGCTAATGTTCAGCCTGAGCTTCCACTTGCTGATGTGCTTTCCTTCATTCTTGCCGGCTGCGTCAAAGAGGGAATACCGTTCATTCACTTTCATTAAAGCATAAGCGATAAAACGTTCAAATTTTTCTTTTTTAAACAACTCACTTAGATAGCCCATTCTTTTTATAGCCGATATACTGTTAACCGCTTCGCAATAAGCAACCATTTTTTCTGCATTCAGCGCAGTGATTACAAAAGCCCTTACTAATTCTTCAAACCCGCCGGAATATTCCGGCAAATCAAAACAGTCAAGAATTGTTTTTTCTTTATCCGTGATGCGGAACTGATTGTTGCCATAACCCTGCTTTTCAATGCCAGTCATTTTTGTACGCTTCACCTTTATGAACTTATAAGTAACCCCAAACACGGTTGTTGCCTTTTTTTGCTTTGCGGTTTGTACAAAAATGGTATTTGGAAACTGTTCGGTAAGGCCGTGAAGGTTCAAGGCCGTCCAGTAAGCAATGGCGCCGTCTCCTACCAAGAAGTTTCCTATGGCATACTCGTTGCGAAAATTTCTCTTTACATATTTCCCTTTTTCAAGCCGATAAATAAAAGCAGGTTCCCTTTTTGATAACTGTTCTAAAATTGATTGTATATTCCTAACTCTTCCAGACGCAAGTTTCCTAATTTGACGAACAGAAAAAATATCAGTTTCCGAGTCGTCCAACATACTTAATAGTATATTCTCCTCAGTGCTCCTTTTTAATGTAGTATGTCTTTTCATCACCTTTTGATATAATATTCCATACCGAAAATAAAGAAATAGTACCACAAAAGGTTATTTTTTTCTAAATACGCTATGCGCTTTAGAACTATTTACCTGGCTTACAGGAAGTACCAATACTCTTTGAGTTCTTTTAGCATTGGCAGACGCAAAAATGTTAGCATTCTCAAATTTGGCATTTGCTTCAAAATCATCGTAGCCTTGCAAAACACCATAGTTTATATTTTGAGCATTGAATTCTACAACATTTGGCTCATTAGGACTATTGATATATTAAACGAATTGGAAGAAACACCCTCTTTTACCGAAATAATTAATCCGGTGCAAATATCTTTTTAAATATAGAGCTTGTTCTTCAGTGGCAACCTCAAAGATTATCTCCAAAGGACTGGATAAAAAAAGATATTCCCTGAACGCTACTGTTTGTATAAATCCGCCAACTTCACGAGCCGGTTTTAGAATTTTCACAAAAGAATTGTTTACCGAAAAAAAACTT
Organism: Chitinophagaceae bacterium; assembly: GCA_020854215.1. GTDB lineage: Bacteria > Bacteroidota > Bacteroidia > Chitinophagales > Chitinophagaceae > Agriterribacter. The sequence goes on from JADZFY010000338.1 coordinate 9,454, forward strand.
CCTTCTTCAATAAAATAACTGATTTTAGTGTCCCTGACAAATTGGAACTGTTTACTATTATGTGAACTCAACTGCTCAAATTCCCCTCCAACAGTAATTGCCTGGTTCAATATTGCCAGTTTGATTGCATAGGGTGACGGCAGGAACAAAGATTTTGCTCCTGAATTGGTGGCGTTACTATCTTTCAGGGAAAATAATGTTGTCGGTAAATATTTAACTGAAAAACGCATTGTTATGCAATTTTATAAGGTTCGTAATTAATTAGATCAGCTAAGATTTCCGACAATTTTCCAAGTCCGTCAAATTCTCTAACTTCAATTGCTTCCGGTTCTATTTTATTAATGTTTTCTTTTATTGTATTAATTTCTTTTTGATAGCCATCATTAATAGCGCTCACAGTTGGCGCAGGTGTAAGCTTACTTGAAATAGAAACAACTCCTTTAAAGTCTGTAATGTGCGGCTTTTGAGTGCTTGTCATTGCTCCTTTGGGATTTACAAAAGAACTGAGTAAACTTTGCACTAATGCCTTGTAACGACTTTTCCTTGCGTTACCATCAATCGGGTAAGTACGGTCTATATCATTAAAGCCGATTCTGTAAACATCTACACTGCATACGAAAGCATAAACGCCATGATTTGCAGGCCTGTGAAAAATATTCTGCCCTTCATTGCTACTTTCGCCTCTTTTGCCTGAAGCATCGGCAACAAGTTTCGTATGCAAATAGCTTTCGGTATTTGTTTTGCTGGGAATTCCCACCGTCCAGCCAAATTCCACAGTTGATTTTCTTGGTGTGTTTGAGCTATTCTTATTTTCACCAACTTTATCTGTAATCAATATGCCATGTGTATCGCACACAGTGCATAAATCAATTAAAGCGGAAACAACATCGCCAGAGGTACCATCACTCTTTGCAACATTATTCTTTGAATAATTTTTTAATTCTTCTGCCGATATGCGATTGGGGTTTAGCGCTTCCGCATATTTACTTAATGGCAATCCCTGTTCTTTAGCAAGTTGAGCCAGATGGACGGCATGAATATGCTTAAACATATCTCCGGAAATGGCATTTACTGTATGAGTTTTACCATCCTTATCTACAATCGTTACCTGTCTTGTAATAATTTGGTTTCCTTCGCCGCCTTCATTGTTTAAAGAATGAAGATTGAGTGTAATCTCTCCACTAATAGAGAATGAAGCAATTTTTTTTGTATCGTTTGACATTGTGTACAATTTTAAAAGTTATTAAATATCTTCTTGCGAAGTTTCATTTTCTTCCTGTAACTCTTCCCCTCTTTGTGCATCTTTTTTGGTCAACGCAAATCCGTAAGAATCCAGTAAAGCGCCAACCAACCGGGCAGGGTACTTATCTGCAATTTAATAAAACTGTGCAAGTTCTTCATCTTTCACATTTGCCCGTATTTTTTCTTTTTCAGGATTTTTTTCTTTGTATCTGCCAGTTTCTGCGTTGTAAGTACCAACGAATTCCCCGATAAAGGTTGCTAAATCTTCTTTTGACTTTGATTTGTTTTGAAGCTGTTGTGCCAGGCCATACCTGATTTCAAATTGCCGTTTGTCCTTGGGTGTGTACTGCAGGGAAACCGTACTATTGCGGATAGCTTTGGCTACAGCCTTGAAACCTTCGTTTTGAATAATCTCTGAGAGATTAAGTTCTTGTGTATCCATGTTTTTATAAAATTTATTTAAGTGTTCAGTTTTAAATGTTCTTACAAAGTTGTTTCCTTTACTAAGTTGCTGCATCAAGTAATTGCCATACCAATAAGAAAAGTCGGTAAAATATTCTAATGCTGAATTGCCGATAGCACCTAAAAAATTACGGTAAGATTGCAACCCCTGAATTGCATCGCCATGTTCTTTAATATTGGAAATAAGATTTCGTTGTTGTTCCAAAATTTCAACCCACTCGTCTGCTTCATCCTGATTATTATACTCAACAAAATCAGGTGTATTGATGAAGGCTATATTCGCAACCGCTTTGTTCTGACCTAAATCTTTTTGATAAACTGTATGAAACCCTTTCAGTGTTTTGCGGACCTTTCCCGTGTATCCGGGGGTATGCCTGATAAAATTGATTGTAAAATTTAAAATGTTGATAATGTCCAATTTAACAGGCGAATTACTTTTTAAGTATTTTTTGAAATCAAATAGAATATCCTTTGCATCCTTTAACCCTATCTGATTAAACTCAGGAACAAATACCTTCAAGTCATAGGATGTTCCGACTTTTACATATTGGCATACCATATAGGATAACGCTCCTGATATTTTCATGGTTTCTGAAATCCAGTCGGATTCTATTGATTTTTTTGACAAGTCAAAGCCACTTGCTTTAGGTTTATTATTTCCTTTCCCCTGATTGGGATTATAAATTTGAATTGGCTTGATATAGTCGTTAAAGCCCGAAGAAATATCAGGGATTATCTTCTTTGTTTTTTGGAATAAGAAATTTGGTTCATTGTATTTTTTGAGCATTAATTTAATTAAACTGCTAAACCTTGGCGCGTTAGCTGAAAAATTTTCGTATAATGAAGTAAAATTGGGGTAATTTATATTGCCTTGTATCTCCCTATAAACATCATATTCTGCATCTATCCTTTTTTCAAATTCTGATAATTTATCTTCGTTAAATTTTTTCCGGGCTGCCTTCTTCTCATCTTCAGATTTAAGTTTTTCTATTTGGGCAAACCTTGCTTTAAAATCATCTTGAACAGCTTTATTGGCAGGATAGTTAAAACACTCATTTTCCGGAATGCCGGTAGGTAAGGTTTGGTTTACTTCTTTTTTAATGAACTTAAAAACTTGAAAGTAAGACAAGGACTCAATATGTTCATTAGTAATTGCCCTATTTGGCTTTACAACATAACTATAACCCAAATCTTCAATTGTTATCTTAATTCCCTGAACGTTATTTCTTTTTAAGATTTCATACAACAAATTTCCAAGCCCGAATGCCTCAATAGTTTCAGCGTAAGTACCAGATCGCTTATTTATGTAAAATTCACTAAACATTTTCTTCTTCTTTTTTAAAATATAAACTTAGGTTTTCGGTTGCCTTTTGGTCGCACAACCTGAGAATGCGTACAAAAAAAAGATAAACCAAATGTTCCCTTTGCCAATCGTCAAATACATATCCTTCAATGTTACTTTCATGGCGGTTTGATTTTGGCAAGCTTAAGCCATTAAATCCAAATTTATTCAATAGCGGCTGAATAGCTTGATAATTCTTATCTGAAATCTGAAATTGCGGATAGCTTACCGATAAAGGACTATGGTGCCGGGAAATTGCCAGTGAAATACTACTTTTCAAGTAATCGTTATCATATAAATCAGGTAGGATTTCCTGCAGAGCATAAGCTCCAACTCCTGCATGAGGTGGTCTGGAAAATAGTTGCGTCTGCCTCGCTAATTGGGTATCAGTTTCATCATTTCTGTTGAAGTCGGTATGCGCTAATATTTCAATGAAGTCGTATTGATTCATGTTTTGTTTCAAAGCCTGGAACTTTTGCATTGGGCCTTGCCAACGTTCATTCAATTTTCCATAGTCATGTAGAATTATCATTAGTTGAATTAGCTGAATGAAATCTCTCCTGGTCAAATTAGACTCTCCTATGAAATTGGAAATCTCTTTAAAACTAAAATCCAGATTATTCATATCCTCCCGCAAAAGATCTTTTTCAAAAACGCCTATCAAACCCATGTTGTGCTGATAAAAAGTATCTTTTGCAAGCGGCTTAAATTCAGCTTCTTTATCGTTCCATTCCTTTTTAGGCGAAGTATTTCCAAAACTTTCTGAGTATTGCCAGTTGAAACCAAAATCGGGATGATAACCAAAATATTGCGCATTGACATACACTTGGTTTGGCAAATTCTTAAAATCAGAAACTTTGGCCAATTGATAATTTTGCTGCTCATCATTGTCAATTATTGTTGACTCTTCCAATGTTCTAACCAGCCAATCCTCTTTATCAAAATCTTTCGAATTGAATATCTTGTTTAACCAAGCAACGAAACTCCATTTGTACATACCAAGTGATTGATGGCGATAGGGGTATTTTGAAACTTCGTCAATCATCTCGTTTGTAATGAGAGTTATTTCTACGCTTTGAATATCCCTGATGGTGTTCCTGTAGTTATTCTTAGCGCAACTTGCCCAGCTCTCTTTTATTTTGGATTGATTAAATCCACCGTCCTGTCCGGTTGACATCCCGGTAATAATATCTTTATCATTCTTCAATATTCCTTCTATCAACATTTTAGGAATATCGCCATCAAGAGTAGAATGCCTCTTCAATTCAGTAAATGTCTTTCTGCAATCGTCAATGTTGTATGGTAAATATTGATTATTAAGTTTTCTTATTTCCGTTTTATCCTCCTCTCTTTCCGGTTCAATAGTTAGTTTTTCCTTTTCGTCAAAATCTAAAACGTCATAGACAAATATTTTGCCTGTTTGATCACTGAACCTGGCACACCTTCCTGCTCTTTGAAGAAAGGAACTTATGGGTGAAATTTCTGTGTGCAGAACTTCGCAGGAAATATCCATTCCGGCCTCAATAACCTGCGTGGCAACTAATATTACCGACACGTTGATAGCCCCTTTTCCAAACAGTTCTTTCAAGTGTTGTTCTTTTTCCTTTCTGTCTTTGTCAAAAAAACGGGAATGCAAACATATAATCTTAGTGCTCTTTAGTTTGCTTTCGGGATTTTCTTTCTGTTCTTCCAATAATTGATTAAATATTTCTTGTGCTCTTTCCACCCTGTTACAAATAGCAATTGATTTCTTATTGTGAAACTGTATAATACTTTTTGCAGAAAGTTTTTCAGTAGAAACAGTGATTGTTTTTTTGTTTAATATTGGCTTTAAAGAACCGATTTTTGTTTTATCATCTGGGAAATCATCAAGTGTGATTATTTCATAATTGGACAAATTATTTTTCAGCGATTGCATAAAACCTTCGCTTAGTGTCGCTGTCATAATACAGCATCTGCTAAGGTTGCCCAACATTTTCAACATACCAATCGTAGTTGCCATTGATAAATTCTCATCTAATAAATGAAATTCGTCAAACACCAAATAGCTGCCAATTAATGCTCCTGCATTAATATTTGCCTGTCTTTGCGAAAGCGGCAAAGGGAAACAAAGAAAATTGCTTAAAGTCTGGTCAATGGTAGAAAAAATAATATCTTTTTCAAAGTACGGATCATCTGAATATTCTCCTGTTTGTATAGAAGTGCCACTGACTACTTTGGAAACATCTTCAAATATTGAATTTGTCAAAGTTCGTAAGGGCAAACTATAAATCATTTTTTTAGGAAAAGGGATATTAGGTCTATTCTGAGCATATAAAAAAGGAATTATAGAAGCCCAGGTTTTGCCTGCACCAGTAGGAACAGACAAAATAATGTTTTTCCCTTCCAAAAGTGTTTCTGCTACTTTTAGCTGGTAGGCATATGGTTCATATCCGATTTTATTTTTGAGATAGTGTTTCATTCACTCTTGATTTGAAATCACACCCCCTCCAACTCCTCCATCATCTTCCTCCGCCTCTTATAAATTTCTCTGTACTTATTCAATAGAGACGCCACCACCTCTTTACCACCTTTGTAATGTTTCATCTTTTTCAGCACACGCGCTACATTGATATAAGCGCTTTTATCGGTAAAGGTAGCCTGCTGTTCTACATATTTATGAAAGGCTGCAAACAGTTCTTTGGGGTACACCGGCTTCAAATATTTTTCATAATGCTCCAGGCTTTGGGCTCCCGCTTTCAGGCAAACGGCAAGTAGCCTGTCCCACATCTTATGCTCTATGAGGATGTCCGCTTTGAAAGTATTGAATCCCCAATGGCTGTCATCCATTTTACTCAACAATCTTTCTACAGTCCGGGGCCATGCATTTCCCTGCGTTTGCTTTTTGATATAATCGTAATATTTTCTTTTATCACGATTACTATTGTAAAATAATTCTTCGGCAAGAGCCAGCGCCGGCTCCGTATTATTTTGGGAGATATAGATATTGAAAAGTTTTTCCTGCCAATCTCTTACACTTCCGGGATGACTATTTGCAATGGCAATTTGTATTCCTTTTTCAATTAAAGCAACAGCCTCTCCGTACTTCTTCTTCTCCATCAGGGATTCAAGGCGCAGTTCCCGTATTCCCTTCAAATCAATATACCTGTCTATAACCGCTGCTGCTTTATCTTGCTGATTAGTTTTTTGCAACACGGCTATTTTACTCAATATGGCATTTTCCTTTTCATAATCGGATGCTGCATTATTTATTTTGCCATCAATATTCGACAAAGTCTTATCAATCATCTCAGGTGTATCCGTAAAATAATTTTCCAAACTTGAGAGGCTTGTATTCAAGCCTACGTATTCATGCTTTTTATTTCTGAATTCCGCACTGTACCAATCAAATAACTTTTCTTTCTGTATTCTGGTTAAAGCATCCTGTTCAAGCATTTCCTGCAACTGGTTAATCGCCCCGTCATACATCACCTGCACGTCTCCTTCCCGGTCAAATTGGTCTTCCCATTCATCAGGAATGGTTTCTATCATGGCCTGGCAAACGCGTATGGCTTCATCAAAATTTTCAGATTGTATAAACCATTCAACTTTGTCAATCAGCAATTGTAAATCTTCTCTTACGCCTTCAGCGTCAAATCCATAATCACTCCAATTGTGATAGCGTCCCCTTACAGTAAAAGGATTATTTTTAAAAGCCGCACTCACCATATCAGTATAGATCTTCTTACTGCCTGTGCTTATTCCTGAGGGATTAAATTTTGCATTAAAAGCCTGGCGGAATGCTATATTCTTATTGGCATAGTCAGTAATAAACTGATGTAAGTCTTTTATATCGGTATGCTTTATAATCTCCGGAACAGAAAATGGCTTATTCATATTTACAAAAATGGGTTTACCAATGATTTCTTTATATCAAATTTTTCCCCACCTCCGGCACCCTCACCCACAAACCTAATATTCCCCACTGTCAACTTCCGTCAGTGAAAAATCATTTATTCTCTTTTTCAAAAATTCCTGAAAAGACCGGGGACCCAGTACATTAATATTTCCGGGTAGCCCCAGCACAAACCGGCCGATACCATGATACTGCGCAACGGGTATGCATAACCTGTACCCACGACCTTCCTCACGGATAAATTTTTGAGCCAGGGGATATTCCTCTGTCAGCAAATTATACGCTTTCATGTCCAACAGCGCTTCAACCTTTGCTTTAGGCTTATTGGCCGACATGCGGAAAGCATCGGTAAAGGGCATCTGATGCTTATTCTCATTCTGCCAGCTTTGGCTTAATATGTTCACCTGCTTCATCCGGGTAATCAAAAATTGTTTGCATTGCCCACTTTCGGGCTCGTAACACCAAACACCTTCGTATTCGGGCAAAAAATCAAAAGGCTCAACCGTTCGGTCAGTAATATTTTCGCTGTTTGAAGAGCGGTAGCCAACCAGTTGCACCTGCCTTTTGTTGCGTATGGCTTCCGAAAGCTGTTGTATCTTCTTAAACCCATTACTTTTCCTTTTCTCCTCCAACGCCTTGCTGTCGTATAAAAGATTCAGCTTCCGCAACAATTGCTTTCTGATGGCCGAGTCACCTTCCAATTGTTCAATGGTTTCTTCCAAAACACACACTTCCTCTTCGGTAAAATGCATCAGCCGTTGCAGGGAGCGGGTGTTTGTATAGTCCTGTTGTAAGCGATACGTGCCGTTGGCGCGTTCTATAACCATTCCGGCCAGATCAATGGTGTCGAGATAGCGAAATACGGTACGTTCCGAAATTTTAATCCGTTCCTGTATTTCTGCATTGCTGTACCGTCTTTTACCCGCCAACAACAGCAGCATGCGCAGCAGTCGTTCCATTTTTGTCTGATCGGTCATGTTGTTTTTATTTTTTCCACCTCCACACTCCCCATTCCCAAACTATTATACACTCCCGCTCCGGCGTTCATTAATAGCTCAACAAATCGTTTCTCACCGGTTACTTTTAGCAAAAAATTCATCCAGCCTCTTATTTTCGTTTCTTCGGGTGTATCGGCTTTTATGGTTAACAATCTCGATTTGGGCAACCGGGGCAAAGGCGCCGTTTCCGCCAACAGCAATGCGTTAATAGCTGTAGCTTCATCAAAGCAGGTGGCAATTTTGCTTCGCCAGTTATAAATAAGCGTTTCTGCAAATCGTGGGTCGCCGGGCGCAAGAAATTCGTATTGCTTTTTTTCATTGTGCGCACCCGCCACTATGGGCGACAGGGGTTTCAGTGTTACATTAATAATTTCATGTGGCTTGTATGCCTGCAGTGGATCTGGCAACGCTTCCACCGTCTGCACTTCAAAACGTGCTTTGCTTTTTTTATCCGCAATATCCAACTGCTGCTGCATAAACAGTCCCTTAATAAAATTTTCGGCTGCATGCGGCAGGTGAAAGCAAACCACCAGTTCCGCCTGTTGGGTCAATAATCTCATGCTGTTGCCCTCAATGTTAAACGGTGTGCTTAAATCAGAAAATGTAAACAGCTTGAATGATTTGAGGGAGCCGCTCTGCCGGTAGCCCGTGTCGTGCAGAAATTGAGCATAAGCGTTGTCTGCCCGTTCAATTATTTTATATATTGCCGCGCTCAGCGGATACTGGTAGTTGATGGGAATAACAGGCTCCTTATATATGGATGCAAAACGAAGGAGGAAACGCATGTTAGCAGGTTAACAATTTAAGGGTGAAACAATAGCAGGCCTACAAAGGACAAAATGGATGGGCAGGTATAAATATAAGCAAATTTGATTTGCACAAAAAATTTCTGCCGCAAAAAGAAGTATGCAATAGCAGGCTATATTGGATACTCCTGATGTAAAAAAATGCAGGATGCAGCTTGCTTTAGTATTTGTACCCAATCAGGTTAATAACAGCCGGCATTTATCCGGCAACGCTTCACTTAATACAACATTCCAAATGCCCACAATGGCAATACCGTTACAGGATAGTCCCAATCATCAGCTACAATAAAGCTGTTTGGCAATTCCTTAATTTGTTTGCTACTCTTATTTCTGCCGCCTATTTCAAAAATAATTTTATCATCTACCAGAAAATCGCCTTGCCGGGGCAGATTTACCTTATGATCTACAGATAACTGTGAAGCAAAAAACGTTTCTCTCAGATTGCCTTTATTTGTTGTGTCTGATGCAAGAGCATACGAAAGGTTTGTGTTGTTCAAATAAACCTTTTCGGGCTTCTGAAGTAAATTCAAACTTATTCCTGCGGGCAGTAATTGTCTTATGAGTTGTGCCTGTTCCAAAAAATACAAATAGCCGGTTATCGTGTTACGATGTATATTACTCTTACGGGCCAGTTCAGAAATATTGGGTTTAAAAGGTACGTTAGCCGACAGAATATATAACAGTTGCAATATTTTTTGTGCATTTCTTATATCAAAATCCTGTAGAGCGGCCATGTCGTATTCTACTATAATGCGTATCGTTTGTTGCATCCTGGTTAAAAAGCCTTCCAGATCTTCCAAAGAAAACGGGTAATATCCGCTTTGTAAATAAGATGAAAAGTATTGCAGCGGCCTGAAATTATTAGGAAAACGCTTTTGCCATGCAGTATTATTTGCGGTAATATCTGATAGCGACAAGGGTTCAAAATAGATATCGTGATGAAAATAAAGATACTCCCTGTACGACATCCCTGCCAGGGAATACATAAGTGCCCTTCTGCTTAAATCTGCTTCCTGGCGTGTCAGGTCTATAATAGACGAACCGGTGAATACGATTTGCAAATCTTTGTACTGGTCATAAAGATTCTTTATATGACGCGACCAATTCGGACACTTGTGTACCTCATCCAAAAATAGCATCCGTCCTCCGGCATTGTAAAATTGTTCGGCTGTTGCAGCGAGGCTATGTTCAAGAAAATATAAATCATCCAGCGACCAATAGCTGGCCTGGTTGTCCGGAAGCTTCAGTTCCTGCAACTTTTGAAGTAACATTGTTGATTTTCCTGTTCCCCGCGCACCTTTTATTCCAACCAATCTTTTATTCCACAGCATCCTGTCATATAAATATCGTTTCTTTTGTTCAGCAACATTTTTAATAGCCCGGGATGATTTAGCTAACAGCGTTTCCATATCTGCATATTATAAAATGCAATTTATGCCATATTCTGCATAATATAAAGTGCAACTTGTACTTTATATTGCATAATCTAAAGTGCAACTCTGCGGCTCTCCCCAAATCAGTTCAATAACTTTTGACATTCTTTTAATAATGCTTCCTTATCAATAGCTGCGGTGCCCACAACTTCGCAAACTAATCCACCGGCAATATTGGCAATCTCCGCCATCAGCTTTACATTTCGTGTGGCCGCATACACCAGGGACGCAACAGCAATCACGGTGTCGCCGGCTCCACTCACATCGGCAATGTTGCGGATATGCGACGACACTACTGCTCCTGCATTCGCCTGGCGGTAAAAGACGCCCTTTTCGGAAAGGGTGATCAGGGAAATGTGATGTTTTAATTTTTCAAACAGGGCAGCATGAATTGCTTCGAGCAATGTAGCATTGATATCACC